>JAQYWP010001061.1 GCA_029379285.1 Rhizonema sp. PD38 | reverse complement strand
ACCAGATTTTTGTCTCTCTAACTGACGATCGCCTGACTACCCCCTGAACGGTTACTATCGCGTACCGTTTTGGTCATACCAATACAACCATTCTCGTGTCCGTCCTTGATAAGTCCCCTGTTCTCTTCCAATACCTAAACCTATTTCTGGCATCCAAATTTGATCGCCTGGTTGTAATATATATTGACCTTCAACTAAGCGATACACTTCTAATCTTTGGCGTTTACGTGGTAGCCGAGTGGGTGCATAAATGGCGTAATATAAAACTCCTAATTCAGCGTAATCAGTTTTTTTCTGTTCGTATTCGCCGTTGTAAGTTTGAGACACAATTTCTAAAGCCAAAATTGGGGGAATATTATCTTCTTCCCACAGTACGTAGCTAGAACGTCCATTCTCACCAACAAATCTTTCTACACCCAAACTCAGAAACCCGTCGGGAACAACGGCATTTTGACTAGGTTCATAATAAATTCCCATGTTAATACCAAAATACCAATCATCACGGTGAAACCAAATTGCTGACAAAATAGCTAATAGTAAGTTGGGTATTAATATTTGTAATTCGCTATCCACAGGCGTATCATTAGAATCTGGTAATTCTGCCGATGATGGTAGGCAGTCTAAGGGATTGTAGTTGAACATAACTTTCACACGCAGGTAAAATACCAGCAATACAGACTAATGTCTACATCGAATTTTATCAATGTTGGCGATACGGATGGCAGCCTTTGCCAAGGGCATCGTACCCAACAATTACTCGGTAGCACCTTCATTTGGAACAAGCTATAAGATAGTAAAATTGAATATTGGGTTCCGAGGTTAAGTTAGGGCGCAACATTTTGTTGTGCCCGCACCTCTTCCACACGACTGACCTCAAAAATCAAGGTGAAAGGCTGACCCATTTCTCGTTGAATAAATTTTTCCAACAACTGCACCTGCCGAGGTGTGACTGCCTCGTTTGCCCGTACACTTAAGCGGACTTCTGGAGGCTTTTTTAGCCAGTTAGTATCAGTGTTGAGTAATTGTAGCCGCTGAAAAGTTACAGTTTTGTCTAACAGTGCTTCTCGAACACTGATTTCTAGTTGCGCTTCTCGTAAAAGTCGGACAAAGCTTACACCCAAAGGAATTAGCAGAATTGCGCGCCAAAGGCTAACCCCCGAATTGGTAACATCAAAGGTGCAACGATCATGGCTCCAATAATTACCGCAGTGCTGTTTGATAACAAGCCAAAGGTAGCAATGGCACAGGAACCAACAATTAATGTCAGGTAAGATAGATCTAAAGTTGATTCTTCCAGCAAATCTGCATTCACCTGCTGAATTTGAGTAGAATCAGCAGCTTGCCATCTCGAACTCCTGAAGCGGTTTCTAATATTGGACAAGACTTTTCTCCTGAGCAATCTAATCTCTAAATCTGACTATAATCGAATATTAAACTTTAGCAGGGATTAAAGCATGGTGATTGAATCAGCAATGGGCGAGGAAGCGATCGCTGCGAACTTAAAGCAATTTCTGTTAGTGCTGGCAGTTTCTTTAGGAGTGGCAACGCTACCGCAAATCTTTAGCTGGTTTCGCCAGATTCCCTACACTTTACTACTAGTGATTGCGGGGTTAGGGTTGGCGATCGCTAATGTCCATTTAGTCACTCTTTCCCCCCAACTGATCTTATCAATTTTTCTGCCACCTCTGTTGTTTGAAGCCGCATGGAATTTGAGGTGGTCGGATTTGAAGCAAGATTTGCTGCCAATTTGTCTCTACGCAGTGGTGGGAGTCGTGATTTCCGTTATCGGGGTGGCGTTCAGTCTGAACCTATTGACGGGACTCTCGTTGAATGCGGCTTTACTTGTCGCCGCGAGTCTTTCTGCCACCGATCCAGTTTCTGTCACTGCTTTATTTCGAGAATTGGGCATCGATAAGCGTCTAACAACCCTTATTGAAGGTGAAAGCTTGTTTAACGATGGTATGGCAGTAGTCGCATTTAGTTTTTTGATGGCACTGTCTTTGGGAACAAGTAAATGGGGAATACAGCCACTCTTAGTCAACTTTTTTACGGTTATTGGCATTGGTATAGTAGTAGGAGGAGCGATCGGCTTTGGTATCTCCTTTCTTACCCAGAGGTTTGATTCGCCACTAGTGGAACAGTCTTTAACCTTAGTCTCGGCATACGGCACTTATATAATTACTGAAGATTTGGGCGGATCTGCGGTGATTGGGGTTGTGACTACAGGCTTGATTCTAGGTAACTTTGGCTCTTGCATTGGTATGAGCCCACGTACAAGGGTTATTGTCACTGATTTTTGGGAGTTTCTGGCATTCTTTGTCAACTCGATTGTATTTCTACTCATTGGGGATCAGTTGCGGTTTAATATTTTAAGAGAGAACTTGACAATTATTGCGGTGACAGTAGGGGCAATGATTTTGATGCGGGCTGTGGCAATTTTGTCTCTGAGTAAGTTGAGTCATCTCTTAAAAGCATCAAAAATTCCCTTACCCGAGCAAACTATACTTTGGTGGGGTGGATTGCGTGGTTCTGTCTCTATTGCCCTAGCACTCAGTATACCTGCGATTTTACCCGAGGGAGAAAAAATCATTGCCGTAGTGTTTGGTGCTGTTTTATTTACCTTGCTTTTCCAAGGATTGACTATCAAACCGATTTTGCAAAAGCTGAACCTTCTGGGCAACCAAACTTTACGCCAGAAATATTTGGAGTTAATTGCACGAGTTGTTGCCCTCAATCGCGTCCTGCAACCCCTACAAGCAGAGCCACGTCCTGGTCTCGATCCAGAGTTTTCCCGCTATCAAGAAGCATTGATCACTGAAGAAATCGAACATATGGAAGCGGAAATTCAACAACTACTGCAAGAGTATCCCAATTTGCAAAACTTTGCAGTTGAACAGTGGCAAGCAGAACTGTTAGCCATTGAAACGGATAGTTATGCTAAATTTGTTCAGACAGGTCAGTTGAATAAAGAACTTACTCCCCTACTAGAAAAGGTTTTAGGTAAAAAAACATCTCCTATTAGCAATCAGCTTTAAGCTACGATTTAACAAAGATATGACGCATTTGGGGGAGGCGGGCTTAGCAGCCTGGCTGAGAACCCCTTGGATACCGTTTACTCAATCCGTCCCTGAACCTGAGCGCGAGCGCTTCATTTCAACCGTTACCCAAACCTATCTTGCCAAATTTCCGATTGATGCCAATGGACTGTCTCACGTCAGTATGGTTCAGCTAGAAGTAGAGACCTACCGTATTACTTGAGGGTATAATATCATTTCCTTCAAATCACCCTTAATAAAAGAACCTCTCCGCCAACCTCACAGGTGTAGGTTTTTTACAATTGGGTGAAGGCTTGACTTGGAGGACAAGGA
>JAQYWP010001060.1 GCA_029379285.1 Rhizonema sp. PD38 | reverse complement strand
GTACTACTGTAATTAATGCTGAAGAAATACTATCAATAGTGTCTAAAACAAAACTGAAAAGTTTATCGGCAAAACTCTCTAATTCATTAGGAAAACGATCTGTTATTTGACTTATGATCTGACTCAGGTTAACTTTGACTCCGTGGCTTACAACCCAATCATTAACAATGTGGAGTTGTTGGTCACTAGAATCAATCCATTGGGGAAGTAGCTTTGCAATTTCATTAAATTGTTGGAGAACAATAGGTACTAAAGTGATACCCAAAGTAGTAAAAATGACTAAAGCTGATACAAATACTAATCCAACTGCGTATTTCCTTTTAAACCCGCGTTTTTGTAGAACTGAGACAAGGTAATTTAAAATGAAGGCAAACAAAGTTGCCAGCACAAAAATTGTCACTAGGGGTTGAAAATATTGGAAAAATTGGTAAGCAAGCCAACCGTTGAGAAAGATTAACGGAAACAACAGTGTCAAAATTAGCCATTGAAGTACTTTATTAAGTGAAGATGTCATTTTAATTTAATAATATCGGGGGATAAGCTATCACCGATGCGGTAATTGCCATTCATGGTAATGTTTATAGCTGACAGAATAGCGGCACTTCGGGAGTTCATGCTAACAATCTGTTCGGTATTCCCGAAAGCCAAAATGTGACTCGCGATCGCTACATTAGTAAATATATAGGACTTGCGCACTATGTGCCAGAAACCCGGTTTACACCAAAGATGGTTTGAAAAACCTTCATAGGAACCGAAAGAATAGGTAATCGCGTAAGTCTTAATATAGATAAAAATTACTATACATTCTCTCAAAAGCAAAAAATTATGAGTGCAAACGCGACTATTTCTGACAATCCCTTACTCAAAGGCTACGGCTTACCAACATTTACAGATATTATACCAGCACAAGTTGTGCCAGCTTTCAACCAGTTATTGGCTTCCCTAGACGAAGAACTTGCTACCTTAGAAGCTAATGTCAAACCGACTTGGAGCAGTCTGGTAGAACCACGAGATCGGTTGACGGAGCGGTTAAACTGGAGTTGGGGTGTCGTCAGCCATTTAATGGGCGTGAAAAATAGCCCCGAACTGCGCGAAGCTTATGAAGCCGTACAGCCGTTAGTGGTACAGTTCTTTAACAAGCTGGGTCAAAGTCAACCAATTTACAATGCTTTTAAAGCATTGCGAGTCAGTGAGGCTTGGTCAACTTTAGACTCTGCCCAACAACGTATTGTGGAAGCTGCCATCCGGGATGCTGAACTTTCTGGCGTTGGTTTAGTTGGTGAGGCGCGGGAACGTTTCAATGCTATTCAAACGGAGTTGGCAGAACTTGCTACCAAATTCTCCAACCACGTCTTAGACGCCACCAAAGTGTTTAGCTTAACGCTGACAAATAAATACGAAATTGATGGCTTGCCTCCAAGCTTAATAAGTTTAGCAGCACAAGCCGCGCGCGCAGGGGGAGAAGAAAATGCTACACCTGAAAATGGTCCGTGGCGTATAACTTTAGACTCACCTAGCTATGGTCCTTTTATGCAGCATAGCACTAGGCGCGATTTGCGATCACAGCTTTACAAAGCCTTTATCACCCGTGCTTCATCAGGCGAGTTGGATAACAATCCACTTATTGATCGCATTTTAGAATTGCGTCAAGAACTCGCTCAATTACTTGGCTTTAAGAACTATGCTGAGTTAAGCCTAGCGACTAAAATGGCTGAGAACGTTCAAGCCGTTGAGTCGCTGTTAGAAGAATTACGCCGTGCCAGTTACGATGCTGCTGTTAGGGAACTTGAAGAACTTAAAGCCTTTGCTACATCGAAAAAAGCACCAGAAGCAAACAATCTACAACAATGGGATATCAGCTTTTGGGCAGAACGCCAACAAGAAGAAAAATTTGCTTTCACTGTAGAAGAACTGCGTCCTTACTTCCCTCTTCCCCAGGTATTAGATGGCTTATTCGGTCTTGTGAAGCGGTTGTTTGGCGTGAATGTCACTCCGGCTGACGGTCAATCTCCAGTTTGGCATGAGGATGTACGTTATTTCCAAATAGCCGATGAAACGGGTCATCCAATTGCCTACTTCTACTTAGATCCTTACAGCCGTCCAGCAGAAAAGCGTGGTGGTGCTTGGATGGATGTCTGCATTAACCGTGGTAAAGTTACGACGAATGGAGTCACCTCTACCCGCTTACCTGTAGCATATTTGATGTGTAACCAAACTCCTCCAATTGATGGCAAACCCAGTCTGATGACTTTCTCTGAAGTCGAGACTTTGTTTCATGAGTTCGGTCACGGTTTGCAACATATGCTGACTAAGGTAGAGTATACTGAAGCAGCAGGTATCAATAATGTTGAATGGGATGCAGTGGAATTACCCAGCCAGTTTATGGAAAACTGGTGTTATGATAGACCAACTTTGATGGGCATGGCAAAGCATTACGAAACTGGTGAACCGCTACCAGAACATTACTGTCAGAAGCTAAGGGCAGCAAAAAATTACATGAGTGGCAGTGCTATGCTGCGGCAAATCCACTTTAGCTTGCTTGACTTGGAATTGCACTACCGCTATACTCCCGGTGGCAGTGAAACTCCAAAAGATGTGCGCGATCGCATTGCCAAAATGACTACCGTATTGCCACCGTTACCCGAAGACAATTTCCTCTGTGTTTTCGGACATATATTTGGTGGTGGTTATGCAGCAGGTTATTACAGCTATAAGTGGGCTGAAGTGCTTAGCGCTGATGCTTTTGCAGCTTTTGAAGAAGCTGGTTTAGAAGACGAAGAGGCAATAAAATCTGTAGGTAGAATGTACCGCGATACAGTATTGGCTCTCGGTGGTAGCAAGCATCCAAGGGAAGTTTTTAAATCCTTCCGGGGTCGCGAACCTATTACAACTCCTTTACTCAAGCACAATGGTTTAGTGGCAGCCTAGCTACTCCCGTTATTGAGTGTAAGATTACCTGTTGTCTTTTTGATTTACAGGAGTGTCCTTGACTGAGGAGCGGTTAATTGAATTTAGGTATTCATTTCTGAAGGGATGTGAGTAAAAGTAAAACTCTTAACTCTCCTACAATATCTTGTGTTCTCCGACATTGGTATAAAAAGCGTTTATTAACCTGAATAGATACAGAAAACACAGGAGAAATGGAGTTAAGGAATTTTAGAGATAAACTACTATTGTAGTGGGCTACTTAGGAATGAAGATTAAATAAGATCCATAATTATGGGATCTGCGGCACTGCTGTATAATTCCATTGCGGCAAATAATCGTCAAATACAATCTCCATCATCTGCTTAAATTCATCTGTGACCTTGCGACCAGTCTTGTATATGCCATCTAAGATCGTTGTAAACACCTGAAGCCCTGACTTTGTCT
>JAQYWP010001059.1 GCA_029379285.1 Rhizonema sp. PD38 | reverse complement strand
ATGTAATATGAGTTAATACTTTACCTTGCCGTTCTAAATTATGAATTTGTTGCCAAAAAGCCAAACTTCTGTGATAATGCTCAAGAGCCGCATTGAGATGATGATTAACATATTCGGTTAATCCCAATAGGTATTCAATACTTGCTTGAGCTTCTGGTTCTATGACTTGTCCGGAACTTTGCAAGTCTTGCCAAGCTGATTTTATTTCCCGACAATTTTCTATAGAAAAGGTAGAACTATCAGCAAAGAATTGCGCTGCTGTTTGTGACAAAAAGTCAATTAACTCAGTAGGTACGATCGCAAACTTTTTAGTCGTTGTCCAACTTTCCAAATCAGGAGCAAACTGCATCATCTGCTTGTGGACTTCATCATCAATCCATAAAACCAACGGAAAGGGAAAATTATTGCGAAACTCCTCACGCACTTGATTGGCTGAACTAAGCATTTGATCGAGATTCTGGACGGTTTCTAAACCCGACACCATCAAGGCCTTTGGCACTTTATCTCGTAATTTCTCTCGAATACCAGTATATAAAGTTTTTTCAGAATTACTCAGAATCAGGAAGCTAAATTCAACGTGACAAATTTCCTGCAACCGTTCCATCAAAAGCGATCGCCATTTAGCATAGTTGCACCGTGCCAAAATCAGTTTAAACTGCCCAACAGAAGATTCAATTGCCCAAGCCAGTTGTTGCAGTGCCTTTTCATCAAAAGAGTGAAGAGTGATGAGACTTTTATCCTCCCCTCCAAGCTGATCGCTCATACAGCAATACCATATAGGTTGTAAATACAGCCTTTGTATTAAACCGCCAAGACGCCAAGGACGCAGAGACAAGAAACACAAGATTTACACCGATAAAACCGTAGGGGCAAACGGTGAGACAGCCCTGAAGGAGGGTTTCCCTCCGTAGGGGACTGCGTTAGCGAAGCGTTAGCGAGTCTTCGAGCGTCACCCGAAGGGCTGTTCGCCCTCATTGTTCACCCTTGCAATCTAATATACCCCTCATTTCCTTCTTAGCGTCCTTGGCGTCTTTGCGGTTCATCAAATCTTCCTCCAACACAACAGTAATATTTAAAATTTCAACTCTTTCGCCTCTGCCAAAATCGGATTGATATCGAACCAAGTCTCACCGCAATCGCGATATTCAAACACAAACCGACTGCGAATCAGCTTCTGATATCCTTGATCATCATTAACCTTTTTCGTTTGCTTAACTTGGCGGAGCAACTCCCACTCATCATTAGAAATGGGCATAATCATTTCATTGCGGCGATCTCTGATCACATATTCTAAAGTATCACGAGAAAGAGGAAGTGACATTTCTTCCATAATCCATGTATTCAGTAGCCGCAGCAAGTCTCGCACATGACCACCACTCACTTTACACAAACGGTCTAGAGTCTCAGCGTAATCGAAAATAAAAGTAATGTTACGGCGACGCTGGTCGGATCTCAAATCAGGATAAGCTCTTGCCAATACCATCTCTTGCAAAAGATACACTCCCTCTTCGTGGACATTGCCATCGGGCCATTGTACTGGTACCATTGGTAAGACTTTGGGGTCTTCTACAAAGCGCTGAGTGAGCATTCCATAATCATTGCAGAACTTCAAAGCCAGTGGCATTGTATAAACCAGATGACAATTTAGCTTCGTCAAATACTCACCCTGATCAATAAACAGGTATTCTTGTTGGGGACGCCCCCAAGACTTCGGACGGTTATCAATGCGATCTAGATTATCGACAATCACCACCAGCCCTTTTTTACCCTGTTGTTTCAGTTTAGCAATCGCAGGTTCCAAGAGTTCATCGTTTATCCCTTCCAGCAGCTTAGTTTTTTGTGGCCCGAGATACTGATTAAGTTTTTCCCGCAGAGTCCCATCACTTTTTGCTTTAGCAGTAATTTCCCCAATGCCAAGATAGAGAGAAAACTTTTCTTTTTCAGTAGTTACACCCACACTTTCTGCACCAGGAACCTTAATCTTTACCCCAGTTACCTCTGTATTCAAGACTCTAGCTACCCCTTGCAGCAACTCCTTGAGTCTGTTAGGTTCCTGAAGGTGGAGTTTTTCGATACTTTGACTGACACGATGGGCGATCGCCAGCAACACATCGGCAATATCCACATCAGTCATTTCTAAATCTTCGCTAGACTCAAAATAGACGACGTGAAAACCTTCTGTTTCCAGTTCCAGCTTCAGCTTTAATAATTCCGTAGACTTACCACAACCAATATGCCCAGTAAATAAAGTGCGGGTGAAGCGATCGGGCAAAAATGTAATATTCTTCTTCAATTTACCGATAATATCACCACCACGCACCGAGGAGAAGTCAATATAATACTGCTTATCTGACTGATTATTAACCACCAGAGTCCGGCTGGGGTCTGTTGCCTCAAAAAATTTGCGTAAGTCTATTGTCATAAAGCGTACATTTAAGCTGTTCTTTTGTATCCTTAATAAATAGGATATACATTCCCGTATTTTCAAGGATATCTATACTTACAGCATCCACGACCAACTTTTCGGTAACTTAGCAATTTTCTCTCCAAATTCCCGACAACTCTTACGAAGTCGGGGATATTTGGACAATAAGCTATGATTCTAAGTTTTTAATCATGACTTGAAAGCAATCTTTGCTGATTTGTAAAAGCAGCAAGCCGAAAGCGGAAGAGAGGTTGTAAGCTTGTCGCGAAAGCACGGTCTAACAACACGTTGGAGCGGACGGGCGCGAGATCTTGATGGAGACGCAAAGGATGCTAGCCGCTGCTCAACTTAACCGTTATCACTATAATTTAGTTATCGCAATTAAATCAAAGCCATGACAGAAAAAATTTCAACATTCCAGCAAGCATTAGACGTAGTTGAAGCACTTAAACCAGAGGAACAAGAAATACTAGTTGATATAGTAAGTAGACGCTTGAGTCAACAGCGACGTTCGGAGCTAATAACGGAAGTTGCACAAGCTAAATCGGATTATGAACAAGGTCAGATTAGACGCGGTTCTGTTGCCGATTTGATGAGGGAGTTAGATGAGTGAAGAATTTAGTTTGGAGTCCTGCATTTATTCGTAAGTTCAAACGTCTAATAAAGAAAAATCCCCAATTACGCTCTCAAATTGAAGAAGTACTAGAGAAGCTGAGTGACGATGCTTTTGATTCCAGTTTACATACTCATAAATTAAAAGGCGATTTAGAGGGTATTTGGTCTTGCTCGATAGATTACGATAACCGCATTTTATTGAATTTGCCAACAATCCAGAATCAGAGGAATCGGAAATACTTTTGTTAACTTTGGGTAACCATAATGATGTTTATTAGACTCGTCCGGAATATGAATTGGGTACAAAAAAATGGTAGAAAGTAAAATTGAATCTC
>JAQYWP010001058.1 GCA_029379285.1 Rhizonema sp. PD38 | reverse complement strand
TTATTACTACCTTGAATCCCTAGAATACTTCCAGAAACTGTTGATTTTTTGATATCTTGCTCAAGGTTTTGATGAAGAGTTTGATTTAATTCTGAATCAGGCTTTGGCTGTAAATTCATAACCCTGTTTTTCTAAAAGATAAAATAGGTATCTCCGACTCCAAACCAAACAGATAATTCTTGCAAACGTGATTCGACCTTTGTCCACAAAACAGCAGCTTCAATAGTATTTTTGAGAGTTTGAACCATGCGTTTTAAGTTCCCAGCAGCTAGCTGTTTATCGATTTCATAAATTTTTACTTCTTCTAATGCAGATCCTAAATAGCGAAGTGATTTTTCTTTTGTAGCTGCTGGTAAGTTAGGGGATAATTGAATTAATTGTTCAATTTGTAATAGCAACAGTATAACTTGTTGTTTAGTTAGTTGCTTTTCCTGAAGAGATGCAGAATTATCAGTCCTAACAAACTGTTGGTTGTTGTTGCCTTGAATTGCCATCATATTACCGTAGACCTGCCCACCACTAACGCTTTGATTGAATCCATTCATAGGCTTTTGTTGTGGTTCTGTTGATGATGTGTAAACACTTTTTTCTGCGCTTAAGGATACTGGTGATCGCTTTCTGGCTTTGATAACTGGTATTGAAGATTCTGAAATTCCACGTAAATCTAATGAAGCACAAGCTATCTCAAAACAATCTTCATAGGATTTTCCAGAACCCAAAGCATCATAAAACCCGGTTGCAAACTCTATTGCTGCCACATCCCCAATTTTGTGGTTCATGCCAATGACATAATCAATATGTTGGTGAATAGCTTCTGCTTGGGCTTGTGAATAGCAGGCATTGAACAAAACACATTCAATCTGACTCTGAAATGAGCCGAATAACCTAGCTAAAGCTTCGGTATTCACCAATTGCATTTGTCCAGAATTATTTTCTAAAATTAAACCTTGACAACCTGAACCATGCCCACAAAAGTGAACGATGGTTGGTTGATGTTCTAGTAAAGCACGGCGTAAATCTTCAGTTCGTATTGCCAAATAGGTAATAATTTCAAACTGTTCACGATATTTTGCTAGTTTGAGTGCAGTTTCAATCTCTCGTATTTCTTCGTCTAGCCGCAACTTACTCGTGTCTTTGGGATTTGCTGATAATATGAGGATTTTTTTCATAGTTTTTAAGGAAACACAATTTCAATCCAAGCAATTCTGACTTTAGATTCTTAAGATCAAAATCCTAAACCGTCACCCAGCTTTCATCCAAGGTTCATAATTATCAGCAGAAGAAGGATGACTATTAACGACAAGAGTCGTCATCATAGTTGTTACAGCCAAAAGAGCAGTCCTAAAATGTTTATTCAACATTAGAATTTTCTCTGGTCTAAGTTGTAAGATTGAAGAAGGAAGAGGGCACTTATGTTTTGTTCAGATGGGGATTCTAACCCCACCTGAACGAGAGCCACCAAATCGGAGATTTGGTGAGGGTCTTAAACCCTTGCTCCTTAAAGAGTCGCGTAGACGGTTCGGGCCGTCAGGAGAAGGGATAAATCCCTTCAGCATAGCTGTCTCTGCCCTCTGCCTTTCTTCGATAAACTTAACTACAAAAACTTTTTGGCTTTTTCGGAAACATATTTTAACTTTTTACGTTTTTTTCAGAAATTAAGGATAGAAACGCTTAACCTGCTTAAGTTTGATAAATTGCTACTGTTTTGTACGCAACAGCCTTGTATGTAACGAAAAAACAAGCATTAATGGTATTTAAACAAAAATTCAGCCCAAATAAAGCCCAAAGTCGCTATATAAGATGCGAATACGTCACGATTATGGGTTAACTCAGATCTTGCACCTGGAAAGAGCGAATGTCAATTCCAAGACTTACGTGCCAGATGTTTTAGGTGTTCAATGTCTTGTAAAAGAAATAACACGACCAAGTGTGGAAATATAGTAAGGAGGCGCAATTTCTGCGGCTTGTCCCCAATCAGACAGCGATGCCTGCGGCGAGCTGCGAAGATCGCCGCAGGCATCGCTATCTGAAGTTGCGCCCAGTGTGCGTTATTCTTACTGTGGTTGTTTGCTGTGGTGGCAAGAGAGATCGCGAATAACGAGGACAACGATGAAAATACCAATGGCAATAAAGCCAGCACCAGCAGCAAGGGCAGTTTGAAAGCCTCCAGTTAGTGCAGCTTTTTGGGCAGTTGGATTGTTTGTGCCAGCCATCAGCGCGGATGTCCGGGCTGAAGAAACAGCAACCAAGATCGCCAATCCTAATGCAGCCCCAATCTGCTGCGACGTATTCAGCAACCCGGATGCTAAACCTTGTTCAAGATCGCTAACTCCAGCAGTGGCAGCAAGTGTGACTGTCACCAGACTCGTGACAATGCCAAAACCAAGGATGATAGTTCCTGGCAGGATATCCCGCACAAAGTCACCCTGAACTGAGATATGAGTTAAGAGCAACAGTCCGACTATTGTTGCCACCAAACCACTGACTAGGGTACGCTTGACGCTATAGCGATTCACCAATCGAGAAGCCAAAGAACCCGAAATCATCGCCGTCAGTCCATGAGGTAGAAACGCCAGTCCGGTTTGGAGTGCGGAGTAGCTCAAGACCTGCTGCATATAAAGTGTAAGAATAAATACCATTGAGGCTGCTGCTGCACTGACTAATGCACCGACTGAATTAGCACCCATAAGCGTGCGTTGGCGGAAAATTCTTAAAGGCACTAACGGCACTTGAACGCGAGACTCAATGAAAACAAACACAACCAGTAGGGCGATTGCGCCGAGCAAAAGTCCCACAGTTGTGGCAGAAAGCCCAGTCTCAGGTAATCGTATCAGTGTATAAACTAGTAACACCATGCCGCTTGTCACTGAAACTGCACCAGCAAAATCAATGCGCTGTGATGCAGTTATATCCCGGCTTTCGCTCAACAGGACTGGAGAGTATGCAATAGCTGCAACGCCAATCGGCACGTTGATAAACATCACCCACCGCCAATTCAATGCATTGGTTAAAATTCCTCCCAAAAGTACGCCTGCGGCAAAGCCTCCTGCAGCCACCGCTCCCCAAATTCCCAACGCCCGATTGCGTGCCGATCCCTCACGAAAGGTGGTAGTCAAAATCGATAAAGCTGCAGGAGAAACAAAAGCTTCTCCAAACCCTTGAAATGCTCTAGCCGCGATCAACACCCACTGCGACTGAGCTAAACCACCAACGAGTGAAGCCAGAGTAAATAAACCAAGTCCTGCCATAAAGACTCGACGACGACCTAATATATCTGCTGCACGCCCACCAAGCAGCAAAAATCCTCCAAGTGTCAAAGCATAAGGGATTTCCAGAAAATAAAATATAAGAAAATCTCCGTAGACAATAATAATCA
>JAQYWP010001057.1 GCA_029379285.1 Rhizonema sp. PD38 | reverse complement strand
TTTTTGGGGACAATACTTAATTTACATGACTTTCAGCCTTAACTGAACCGTATTGATTTATAAGTAGTTAGGTGAACGTGATATAAGAGAAACCGATGAAGCCACAGCAAAAGCTGGGATGAACTTGCAACTTACGAAATATTCGCTCTGTGCAAGAAGATGGCAAAGTTAGCAGTGTGGCGATCGCCGGATTGCAAAGTATGGAAACCTTAAAAGCGTCGGGGTTAGAGTCTGATTTTTTCACCTGTTGGGCTGGACAGTTACGCAATATCACTTTCGGCTATAATCTTACACCATTTTTAAGTTTTGGAACTAACATTCGCTCTTTCCAGGCGCAAGATCTGAGATAGACAAAGTTAAGTGATCACAGCCCTTAATACGTTTTTTATTCACTTTACCTTTGTCTGTGCAGGAGGTTTAGGTTTAGTAAAACCAAACATGTTAAACAGCCAGTGATACCATTCTTGGTTATTTATAAAAACCTTCAAAGCTGACTCCAAATCTACATCCAAATCTTTATTTTGAACATCGATAATTAGTTTATATGTCAATTCCAAGCAAATCCTATCCTGCCTACTAAACAAAGCAAATTGTCCATTAGGAGAATTTTTTAGTTGATCTACTCTTTCTTGAGCTATCCTACCCTTAATTTCAGTTAAGCGCTCATCCCGAAATAAACCAAAGCGGTCTTGAGGGTGCAAGCATACCAGTTCATTAAAATTACTAATTCGACTAGTAAAAGATGTGGTATTTGGAGGAATCTGAAGAAATCCTATTACATAGTTGTTGCGGTCAGCCTCAACTACAATATGCTCTGGTAAAACTCTTTTTCCTAACCGATATAAAGTCAATTTAATCGGTTTAATATGGTTGAAAGCTTCGGCAATAGTCTTGAGTTTACCTATATCATCTGAGTCAGAAATGATGGGCAGATTATTGTACTGCCCCTCAAGATAAATTTTTTGCTTAGTTAAATACTCAATGACATATTCTTCCTTTTTCTGTTCTTCACTCTTAACTTCAGGAATAAGTTGTTTTACCAGAGCTACCATGTCAACAGAACCAGGTTTCTGTATCTCCTGTATCATGCTGAGGAACGCTTCTGTCAATACCTGCTGCTGAGAAACCAATACTCGCAACTGCTGTTCTATTTTTTCATTATTGTCCAGCTGATGAATGTTTTCCTTTATAGAGGGTAAGGAAATTTGACGAACTCTATAATTGTAGTAGTCAGCTGCTCGGTTCAAAACCGCGCGGATAGATTTTTGTTCGAGAATATCTTCTAAGTCTTCCGGTAAAAATATTTGTTCCAAAGAAACATTTAGAGTTTCAAGCTTGACTTTAATAATTGATTTGAGTTCGGTTTCCTGTGGTCTTTGTAAATGAATTTGGAACTGAGATACCCGACCAGTAATTGAGTTATCAAAGGTAGACTTAAACTGTTCCCAGCGTTCGGGAAACATATTAAGGATAATCAAGCTATTAGGAACGTGGGTGAAAATTTCCTTGATAGTTTCCCCAAAATTAAGCAAAATCTCTCGGTTATGAGGAAGTCCCAATCCTTCAAGCTGATCAAATATGATGATTAAAGGTTCATCAAGGATAGATAATTTACCCAAAACGGAAATAGCTTCTAGAGAAAATGCTTCCAGGCTTAGATCTTCCCCCCAGTTCGGTAAACCAACTTTTTCTGCCTCATCATTTGATAAAGCCTGACCTGCCAGCCAACGCGTAGCAATATCTTTTCTGGTAAACTCAGTATAGCTACAATACTTAATAATTCCTTTGAGAATGGAGGGAGCATAACCTCCAGCAGAGTAGTTTTTGACCCACCAGTCACTCATCCGCTTCTCAATTCTTTGCCAATACTCTCGTTTACGGTCAGTTCCTTCCGCCCCAAGAGCATCTATATTTTTATCCTCTAATGCCTTAAGAATTTCCTGGTCTTTCTGGTTTAAACCTCGGTCAAGAAAAATCTTTTGGTCTTTCTGAATAAAAACTCGTTCATGAATAATTTTTCGGAAACTGTTAATTATTAAGTAGTCTAATTGGGTAAAAGAACCAACCCGTTCTACTAAAGACTCTAAAATGCGACTATAAATGTGGTACAGTACAGACGAAGAATGATTAGGTTGACGGATAAAAAGCAGTCGATTACTCGATAATCGCGCTTGCGCTAATCTCATCATTAAATGAGTTTTACCAGAACCTGGTTCTCCAATCACCACCGCCCCTTTACTTTGATGATTCGAGTCTAGCTTAATATCCTTTAATATTGACTCGAGAGTGACAAATTCTTGGTGATAAGTATTGAGGTAATCGGGGTGATTCTGAAAGGGGGTATCAACTCGACTACCACTGAAGGGATTGGGTTGCTCTTTTAATTGCTCGATCATTAACTTACTGTAAAGGTGATAGGTAAATTCAGCATCATACCGGGCAGCATGAGCCATATCTCGACTAAAGTAGCGATTATTAATCCGCAGATTTAAATACTTGCTTAGATACTCCAGGGAGTAACTTTCCAGCCCCAACCAATAATTTTTCGCTCTTACCCAAGTACACTCAAATTCTAAGTTAGGTAAAGTTAAACCAACAGAACGAAAACTGGACTGGAGGACCTTGACATCGTGATCAGCATAGTGACAAACTATTTTCTTATCCTGAACAATAGTCAGAAATTCTGTTAGCAGAGTTGTCAGACTTTTGACGTTAGGCAAGTGAATAGTGTTATTTGGATGGTTTTTAGAGAACGCTTCGTATATCACATGTCCTTGACTATTCACAATCGCCAGTTCACTTAATTCTGGTTTGCCTTCAGTATCGAGAACTACAAAGTCCATATCACCTTAACTCTAAGTACTGTTGTTAGAAAATTCGCGTGTGCATAATTCTCCGCTCTCTCAAGGTTCTGACCTCGACAAAATCGCTCTCTAAGATTTTGCCCTGTGTAATCTAGTACCATAGCTCACTCCTCGGAAAATTGCATTTAGGTGATACAGCTCCTGCACCTGATTTTCCGGATTTTCAAAAAATTACATAATTATTCTGATGACATTGCATATAAAATAGAGTAATGTTATCATTGTCAAAAACCTTAGTTTCTAGCGCTCCAAGATACACAAGGAATTAACGGTAAAACCGCCTCAAGAACAGAATGTTCAACACCGTGGTGTAGTTGAATATAACTTCTGTGGGCTAATGGTAGATCTCCGACAACTTTTACGAAGTCGGGGATCTCAGACTTTCATTTTTGGTAGGGGATTCTCTTGGAAGTTCTTTTCTTGATGATTTCTCGCTTATGTCTAATTAACTTGACAAAGCCATTAGCAGTAGCAACACAGAGTAAGATTATAGCATAACCTATCATTTATAG
>JAQYWP010001056.1 GCA_029379285.1 Rhizonema sp. PD38 | reverse complement strand
GTTATATTTATTGTATTATACACACATAAAGCGAAATACTGATGAGAATTATTGCAGCTTTGTACTAGTTAATTTAATGACCTCTGTCATGAAGGGGTATTGGTATAAAATCAATGATTTTTTTCTACCGAGGAGTATTGTATGTCCTTTAAATCTAGTGATTGGCAGCGAGAAAGACGCACGCTAGAAGTTTTATCTTCTCTCAGTCACCGTAAGGGCGAACTTAAAGGTTATCTACGAGAAATTACTTTGGGTGTGTGTGAATTGCTTAGCTTAGATTGGTCGGTTGTCACTTTATGCCAAGATGGTTTTGAAAAAGTATTAGCTAGTAGTATAGACTTGGGCGCTTCCAACGAACAAGTTTATTCATTGCATGGTAGTTTAACTGGTGTGGTGATGGAGACCAAGCAAAGCTTAGTTGTACAGAATTCTAAAACCTGTAGTGAGTTTGGCAAAATACCAGAAGGATATCAAGCTTATTTAGGAGTGCCTCTACGCACTCTTGAGGGTGAAGTGATTGGGACGATTTGTTCGTTTCATAAACAACCACGCTCCTTTACTCAGGAAGAAGTTGGCATTGCTGAGTTGTTTGCTGAACGTGCTGCAACAGCGATTGACAATTATTTTCTTTACCAACAACAACTGCAATTTAATCAAACGCTAGAAGCAGAGGTGGCACGTAGAACCGAAGAATTAAGGATAGCACAATCTCAACTTGTTGAACAAGAACGTTTGGCAGCGATTGGTGAATTTGCTGCCAGTATTATCCACGAAATTCGCAACCCATTTACAACCATGAAAATGGGGTTAAACTTTGTTCAAAAACTTGATTTATCCGTATCAGCTAAAGAGAGAGTATCTTTGGCAATGGATGAAGCTAGACGGTTAGAGAAATTGTTAAAAGAAATATTACTTTATGCCAAACCTCAAACTTTTCAGCTAGATAAAGTTGATATCAAGAAATTGATTATCGAAATCCTACCGTTGCTACAAAATATGCCAGAAGCTTTAGAACGGCAGATTGAATTTTATCCAGAAACTGCTACAGTTGAGATCTGGGGCGATCAGGATAAATTAAAACAAGTTTTGATTAATATTGTGCGGAATGCCTGTGAAGCAATTGCAGAAGGAGATACTGTCAAGTTACAACTTTCTCCTCACGTCACTCTCAATAAAGTCTGCATTCATATTCACAATGGTGGCAAACCAATTCCTCCAGAAATCTTACCCAATCTCACTCAGCCATTTTTCTCTACCAAATCATCTGGAACTGGGCTGGGACTCGCTATTGTAAAACGTATTTTAGAAACTCACGGTGGAGATTTGTTAATTCAATCAAATTCTGTAGAAGGTACCACGATGAGTGTACAGTTACCTATAGCTACTCAAGGGTAAAATCTCATCAAAGGAAGCGATCGCTCTTGCTGCATATTATCAATTCTGAGATTCTCTACTACTTCTTATTCTGCTTTCTATGCGGTAACCACAGGCTTGCCGCTCCGCTTCTTTATTTCCGAAAAATTAAATCTGATGACTGTTAACAATAGACTGTTACGTCTTCACCGCATTCATCTGCAAGATAACACAAGGCTTTAAAACGCAGACTAACAATTTCTTCGTAAAGAGGATTCAACTTACACATTGGTGGAATGTGAAATAGCTGGCGACCAAAAAGTTTAATATCTCGTTCAAAAGGGCATTGTGCGGGGATCGTTTTGCATAACCAATGAGCTAATTTAGCATTGTGAATTTTTATCGAGTCTAACCACTGACGGACTGGTTGGAGTATGTCATTTCGTCCCGGCATTTGACTAAAGCTTGTCATGACTGTTTACCTCATGATTTCAAATTTCAAGTTTGGACTGTTGTATATCGGATTTGAACTCTTTACTATATCTATATAGGCTTAGTTCGCTCCGCTTATGCAGTTGTTGCCTGTTCCTTTTTTTCTGGAACACACTTAACTACAAACTCAAGACTCCACATTCCGGACGATGTTCCGTGTATTTTTGCAGACTATCAAACGGTTGAAACTGATTGAGTTTTACCTGTGTCTACAGCATTCTTTTCATAGCTGAATGCTTTATATCTGTTGAATATTACGCGCAGTTAGACTGGATTTGCCTTGAACTGCTTCAAACCTTACAGGTGTACCTGGTTGAATAGTACGATACCCAACGCCGGGAATAGCGGTAAAGTTGAAAAATACCTGCTCACCCGTATCTGTAGTGACAATCCCGTTACCCGTTTGCAAGTCAAATAAGCTAACTACACCTTGTAAAACTGGAAGTCCGTTCGCACCCTGTGTTGGTGTACCCTGCGTCCATTCCTGTTGGGGAATTCGTACTTTACGTACCTCTGGGGTGTTATACGACTCATAGTGGTAATTGGATAAGCTTTCCATAATCGCCCGCAAATCAAGTCGCAATTCCTCAAGTGTCGGTCGTCCAATAAAGAACCAACCTTTATATATCTTAACAATTGTTAAATCAGGTTGCAATACAAATGTATAAGGTTGTGCACAATAAGCGTATTCACCTTCCGTTTCGTCAAGGATGTTGATTTGCTTGATAACATTGCGCCCTTCATCTGATAAAAAAGTCCATTGCGCCCCCAAACCAGCGCGAAATGCGGCTTGTACAATCGGTGACTCTATGCTCACACAGACTAACTGGCAATAGTTCACCTTCAACTCATCCTGAAACTGTACGAATTGGCGCATTTGCTGTTGATCCCGAGGACAGAAAAAGCCTCGGTAAAATACTAAAATCAGCGGATAGCCATCCAAAAATCCCAACTTTTCGTCCAGCAAACCGGGTTTAGTGAATTGAGATAGTTGTACTATGTTGTTGCGATGGTTTGGTAATTGGAAGTCGGGAAAGCGATCACCTAAGTGCAGATTAATCGTCATAAGTTTGTTTTGCCAGTCAATCTATAAGCTACTACAGCAATTTTCAGATAAATTAACTACAGAATTCTGGGTTTTAAATAAGAAATGGCTGCGACTAGATGAGATTTTGTGTTGAGATAGCAGAAGGCGATCGTTGTCAGGGTAAGCGCATCTAATTTTGTAGCTATCGATACAGATAAAAAGCTTACAACTCTATCTAAATTTCGATATTTTAATTCAAAATAGGAAGAATTGTCGTAAAGCTCGCCGGGGGAAGCTTCCCCCGGCAGACTTTACGTGAATGATTGAAAAAACATGAGTTAAATAGTTTTTTATGTTTTCGCTTCACATAAAATTGCAAATGTCAATTTCCTTAAACTCAGTACAATAATTTTGAACTTAATTTGTGTTTTGGTTAAACCCCAAAACTACCGTGTCAATACGCTTTGAGATGAGCTTACCATGAAATTTTTGTACTTTCTAAGTA
>JAQYWP010001055.1 GCA_029379285.1 Rhizonema sp. PD38 | reverse complement strand
GGTTAGGCTGAGGTCAATTGTGACTTGTTGGAGTTCACGGGAATCTCGCTCTAGCTGTTTACTTTTTTCAAACTTTTGTTGGATGAGGGCTTGCCGTTCTTTATCTAGTGTTGCGAGAGTGGCTTTTCCTGTGGCTTGTTCTCGGGCAATACTTCGTTGGGCGATCGCCACTTCTGCCTGACTGGGATTGACAGCAGCGAGTGAGCTCTCCCATTTCGCTCTCTTCTCCGAAACCGCTTGTTTTTCCTGCTCAATCGCTTGAAATTGTACTTTAATTGCTGCAAGTTGCGCCTCAACAGCTGACGATTGCTGCTCAACTAAAAGTTGTGCTTCTTCTAATTGATTAAAAGAAAGAGCTCCTTGTTGGGCTACGCTCTGATATCGGTTCCGCTTTGACTTGGCTGCATTTAACGCAGCTTGACTTGACTGGAAGTTCGCTTGAGTTGATTGTAATTGTGCTTGTGCTTTTTGGAATTCCGCCTGAGCTTGCTTTAAATTCGCTTGGGCTTCTTCAACATCCTTGTTGCTAGTAATTTGTCTGTCTCGATAATCCCGACTACGGCGACTGAGTTCAGCGACTGCTGAGTCAACAGCCCCCTTAGCACGGTCCTTTTCTGCTACTCTCTGGTTATTAAGAGCACTAATTTGAGCGTTGATTTGAACGATTTGTAAGTGGCTCTGCTCGATATTGCTTTGTAGTTGGCTCTTTTTGGTTTGCAGGCGAGAATCATCGATAGTTGCAATCTCTGTTCCTTTTTTGACAACTTGATTTTCTTTTACGGATATGTGCATAACCTGACCCTCAGTCGCCGCTTGCACAATGCGCAATTCACCAGCCGGACGGACGAGTGCTTGTGCTTTAACGGTGACTTTGTATTTAGCGACAGAAGCAACGAAGACGCTGATTCCCAATAGACCTACCATCACCAGTCCGCCCATTCTCACCCAGGAACTCATTGGTGGGAGAAATTCGTTGTCTTGAACTGGAGGAGGTAGAAAGTCGGAGTTGGAGTTGCTAATCATAATTCAAGTTAGTTTGACAGTCATCAGTTTCATGAATCGGTTTAACTGATTGCATGGAATTTTCCGTTAGTATGAGTAATAGAAGCTTTCATCATCAAATTATTCGTTGGTTGAGCAACATCGTCTAAAAAGTCTAAGTGGTCGCCTCTTTGACGAAGCAATTGTTCTGGTGTGCCTTGGATTTTTAAGCGTCCTTCCTCCAACAGGACAATCCAATCGGCTCGCCGGATGACTCTAGGACGGTGGCTAATCATAATTGTGGTTTTGCCTCGTCGGTGGGAAAGCAGTTGATCTAATACTTGAGCTTCACTTACCGGGTCGAGAGCACCAGTGGATTCATCTAAAATGAGTATAGGAGGGTCAGTGACTATTGCCCTGGCTATGGCTAATCTTTGCTTTTGACCTCCAGAGAGATTTGCACCAAATTCTCCTAAAACAGTTTGATATTTGTCGGGCAATTTACTAATAAATTCATCTGCACCAGCAATCTGGCAAGCTTCGACAATTTGTTTAAAAGTCACGTTAGGATAACTAAAGCGGAAGTTTTCAATAATGGAGCGACTCCAGAAGTGAGCCTCTTGAGGTACAAGCACTACTTGCTGTCGTAAGCATTCCACAGAAAGGTCTTGCTGATTGTAAATTCCATAGCGGATATTGCCAGACTGACAGGAATATAAACCAGCAATCAATTTGGCGAGGGTACTTTTACCACAGCCAGATTTACCAATCAGAGCAATGACTTGACCACCTCTAATAGTCAAGGAAAAATCTTGCAGAAGGTCAACTCTACCTACATGGTGAAAGTTGAGGTCAGTGTTGATGATATCTGCGTTAGCAGCTATTTCTGCAATAGGCTTTTTCAAGTCGTTTCCGTCTTCTGGGGTAGCATCTATCACTTCTGTCAGACGTTGGACGACAATTTGAGCAGTGATAAATTCATCAATTAGCCCAACTGCTGAACCCAAAAAGCCCAGAAAGCTGCCACTCATTCCACTGTACGCCAGCAGTTGACCGATGGATAATGTCTGATTAATCACTAATTGCGAACCTAACCAGAGTAAGGCAATTTTCGTGAAATTGGAAAGAATCCCAGTGATTGTGCTGCTGTAAAGTCCTAGCTTCATCGTACTCCAGTTCAGGTTAGCAAGGCGACCAAAATTGGTCTGATACTCCTGCCAAGCTTGTTCTGTGGCTTGGGTAGTTTTGAGGACTTGAACACCACGAAAGGTTTCGACTAGAAAGCCTTGGTTTTCTGTACCTTTGACAATGAGGCTGCGCGTTTTCTGGCGCAAAGTGGGGAGAAAAAGCAAGTTGACTAGGGTGACGATGACAAAGGCGGCGAGGGATCCTAGAGTGAGTTGCCAACTATAGAAGAGCATAAAGCCCAAGGAAACCAACGCCACAAAAAATTGGCTGGGTAAACCGAGGACAATTTTGGCAACAAGGGCATTGATAATATGAACATCGGCAATGCGGCTCACAACTTCCCCACTGCGACGTGCTTCAAAGTACGATAGGGGTAAGCGCAACAGTTGTCGGCCGTATTCTAGAATGAGTCCGTATTGCAGCCGTTGACCAAAATGACCAACTAGGTGAGATTGTACCAAACCAATGGTACTTTGGAATAAGTTCATGGCAATGACTCCAATTGCCACGGTGGTAAGCAGTTGAGTGTCTCCCCGCACAAGTACGTCATCGGTGAGGAGTTGCATCATTAATGGGGAGGCGAGGGAGAGGAGTCCAATAGCAAAGTTGATTGCGATCGCCTGAAGCAATAGATTGCGATATGGCTTGACGCGGGCAATAAAGCGCCCAAAACCGCCAATTTTATCTTCTGGTTGTTCATAGAAGCGGCTATCGTCTGGCATCAGCAGCAACATAACGCCATCACTCCAACCCGCGATTAACTCCTTGGAGGTGAGGTACAAGATGCCGACGGCAGGGTCAGAGATGACATATTTTTTCCCTTTTTTCCCATATAATACTACCCAGTGGTAGCCTTTCCAATGAATGATAGCTGGTAAGGGGACTTCATTCAATTTTTCCAGCAATTCTGGAGTTGCTTGGACTTGACGAGCATGGAATCCCAAGTTTTCTGATCCCCGTCTCAAACCTAGCAAGGTGGTTCCCCGCGTTCCTGTGCCGACTGCTTCTCGCACGCGATTGAGAGTAAAAGTGCGTCCGTAGTATTTGGCGACTGTGGCTAGGCTTGCTGCACCACAATCTTCTTCACTGTGTTGCAATATGCTGTGGTATTTCATTGTTTCAAAAATCATTAAGCTCATCCCACGCCTGAAGGCAGTGGGATGAGAGCGGGCATAGGGCATAGGGCATAGGGCATAGGGCATAGGGCATAGGAT
>JAQYWP010001054.1 GCA_029379285.1 Rhizonema sp. PD38 | reverse complement strand
TTAATATACCGACCAATTATAAGATAGGTATAGAGTTTCATACCATTTTAGGAAAAGTTAGCCATAAAGATGGCGTTTATGAATTAGTAATTAATAATCAAGGAAATTTGATACGGGAACTATTTTTCAATGCTAAAACCAGAGATGAAGAAGAAATCTGCACTTACAAATTTGAGCCTAGTGAATTTAAATTATCGCCCAATACAACCGAAAAAGCAAGTCTCTTAGTTAAACCAGGACCTTGGTGGCGCCGACCATTGTTTGGTCAACCTTTACCGATCAATTTTGAAGTTAATATTACAGATAAGCAAAGCTATCCTTTAGCTAACGCATCTCCTCAAGACACTTTATCATGGAAAGCACGTCCTTGGTGGCAAATTTTACTATTAATTTTACTAGGGTTGGGGTTATTTGCTGGCATGTCATATATGATTTGGAGACTTTTAAACCCTGAACCGTTAAGAATTGAAAGTTTTAGTACTGATAGCCCAAAAATAACTGAAGGTGATGAAGTTAACTTAAACTGGAAAATTGATAACTATAAGCGAATGCAGACATTAGTAGTAGTCACTAAACAACCACCAAATAATGATTTTGTACTAAAATTTGATAAAGAAAATAGTATTAAAAAATTAATTAAACCAGATAAATCTAATCAGAATCCTCTCTGTAACGTCACACCCCAGGAAGAATTGTTATGTAATCATGTTCCCACCGGAATTAAAAATCAAGGTAAATACGTTTTTGAACTGCAAGTATCTTATCCACAGGGTTCACCGCTTTTTAACCGCAGAAGTCAAACCGTTACCAAAACTGCTGAAACTGAAATTACCAAAAAGCCAATAGCTGAAGTAGTAGACTTTCAAGTAGATAAATCACAGTATAAAACTGGTGAAAGCGTATCTTTGTCCTGGACAATTAAGAATCCGCAATTACTTAACAAGCTGATAATTAATAAGAAAACAAACAATGTACCAGTAGGTAATCCTGTCACTCTAGAATTTCAAGATGGGAATTTTAAAGACCCCAAACTCCAAAAATGCAAAGAAGAAAATAACTTACTTAAATGTACATATTCTTTACCTTTATCTTTGGTAGGTACATTTATTTATGATATCAGTGCTGTTTCTGGCGATCAAGTAAGTAATAAGCTAGCTCAAAATCCAGTTGAAATCTTACCCAAACCGTTTCAAATTACCTCTTTTAAAATTAATAATATTAACCAAAGCGCAAAACCAAGTATAGTTTTAACTGAAGGAGATAAAGTCACGATCGCTTGGGACGTAAAGGGAGATAACATTTCAGTTAACTTATCTCTCTTTGGTGACGTTGAACAAACTGGCAGCAGACCCCCGATTATTGTTGGCAGTCAATTTCCAAACCAAGTTATACTCAAAGTCACTGACAAACTTGGTAAACGGAATCCTCAAGAAAAAATATTTTTTATTACTGTTAACCCGAAACCTGTACCAAAGCCGACGCCTACTCCGATTAATACCGCTGTACCCGTTCCATCACCAACAAAAAGCCCGTTTATAATCAGACCATAGCGTATATACTAAATTAATTGTTGCCAAATCGACGCTTTCAGTGGCGATACTTAGTGCGGAAAAACGTCAAAAGAAAAAGATGCATTGGTAAAAAACGTGGTGGGCAATTAGAGTATAAGGGTGGCAGTAGGTTTCTTTCCTATAACTCATGGCGCATAGCATAGATATTAAGGACGGCTAATCAATTAGCTGTTCGTGTTTCCAAGTAAAAGTTAAAACTACACGGTTTCCACACGTATCAAGGATTTTTAGATGATGTTTTAAGCGATCGCTTTGCTGAAACTAACAACATGAGAGCATTTGTTTTGAACAAACAAAGAAAATTTTGGGATTTATATTTCTGCAAAACCGTCACCACGAAAGTCACCGTGTGAACATGGCTACGGATGCCCAACAAACCTTGGCTAATTTCCATGCAGGCAAATTTCGATCCCAGTCAGCCGAGGATGTCATTGGCGCATTGCGCCAGTCTTTGCACGAGACAGAAGCATGAGATTCACTGGAGACAAGATCGCGCTGTGGGACAAATATACCTTACTCCTCAACTTCAGCTAACTGTTTTAGGCAAGAGGTGCTATAGTATAATAGAGGAAATCAAGGGCGCGTAGCTCAGTGGATAGAGCAACAGATTCCGGTTCTGTGGGTCGGGGGTTCAAATCCCTCCGCGCTCGTTAATTCGTTAAAATTGAAGACACAGATACCCGACAACTCTTACGAAGTCGGGTATCTTGTTTTTCACGAATGATTTAGGACTGCTATATATCCATATAGAAAGTATGGCAGCATTATGCTTTTGCAGGGTAATCATTAGTTACCAATAATTTAGCCAATAAGGGAATTTTGCGCCTTACTCTTCAAATTTCGACAGGAAGACGATAACTTAGATGACTTTGATTGCTTGTTTCAACTTTGGCAAAAAATCAACGAAGAATGCAGAGGAAGTAATTTTCGACTTTTCAAAATGTTGGTTTCTACAACTAAACACAGTAGCGTTTCTGGGTGGATGAATTCGTTTAATTGAAGCACGAGGAAGAAAAGTCACTTTTCAACAACATACTCAAACGACTGAATGCCGCAATGCACAGGATGATTAATTTGTATAGTGCGTAAGTCATAAACTTGTTCAATACATCAAGTTTTTAAACCGCAAGTAGCCACCTTGTTGGATTGACCACCGTGTTTGCTTCATTAAGTCTCTACTTTCTATTTGATGATTTTTGACAGCTAATTCTTTGGAAAGCTTTCCGTAATCTGCAATTAACATAGGGTAGTTAGATTTGTCCTGAGTAAAACGGTGGAAATATGAAAAAACGGCATCGTTAATCCACAGATAAATCAAAGAACACCCAGCCTGATCTGATCTCAGATCTAAATAAATCCCATCCGCGTTAAAAAGAAAACTCTCAGCCGTATTGAGTATAATTCTTCACTCCCTCCGCTAAAATTGCCGGAACCATTGATTTTTCGTTAAGGGGCAGAGGAGAGTGTGAACGGTTACGAATCTGTTAGATCCTCAATCCCGTTAAAACAATGCGATTGAAAAGTATAAGCCAAGCCGCACTGATAGCACTGTTTGCCAGTAGTGCAACATCTTTCATTTCTAATCTGCCGATGCTGTCGCCAGGAACTCGGGTGTTAGCTCAAAGCCCAGAAACGAATAAGTTAGAAACAGAGCGTCTGTTGGATTTGTGTCGGGAAGATATCAAGAAGAATCAATATCAAGCAGCGTTGCAGTCGTGTCAACTGGCAGTAACGACTGCTCAGGCGAGGGGCTTGAGCGCCACTCAAGCAAAATCCCTAAACAATTTGGGTTTAGTATACCAAAACACAGGAA
>JAQYWP010000010.1:17539-23827 GCA_029379285.1 Rhizonema sp. PD38 | reverse complement strand
AGGAGGAGGGAGTGGAGGGAAGGTACTGTACTTCATAACAGCAGGAAGTGCTGTAACAGGTGACTAGACGGGGGAAGCCTTCATTATTTCGCACAATCCAAACGCTTTGAATAATTGCTTGCTTATCTGAACGAGTCATGGGAAAATCTATGATATATTTTTGACCGTATGGATTGCTTTTACCAGGGATAGCATCATAATCAACGATTGCTTGTAAAAGTGCTACTTCTAATTCTTCGGCATTATTTAAATCTAAGTCTAATGCAGATTTAAATACACGAGCTTTGTGTTTTCCTTCTGAATGTTCTGGGTTGAGACAGTAACCTACTATTTTATCTATTTCAACAATAGCGCGTTTAGGGTTAGGCAGTTTCATAATACGTTCGCTACAACCTTCTCGGCTTCTTTAACGCGGATTTCACCTGATAAGAGTTTTGGGTGCCTACCTAAACAATTCCTGTCTCCAAAAAAATCCAACGAGGGCGATCGCCCTCAAAACCCAATAACTGAAACAGCCTTCTTCCGTTACTCTGGAGTCACTCCTACTCTCCCGGTGCAATGTCGCCAAGTCAAGGAAGCGTGAGATCGCTGAAATGAACGCGCATTGGATTAGCTACGAGATTGTACAGCGTCTACAGCTAATAGATCTAAAAGAACCTGCGCTGCTTGTGGAGCCTCGTTCGGCGTCCAGACTTCATAGGGCACACCCGATTCAAGCTGGGTCATGGGATGATTTTGTAGGGAGGTGACGATCGCTTGTATGAGTTCAAGTCAATCGCTGATGGGAAGAGTCAGAACCTAGCTTTTCAAATCGGGTGAGAGCATTATGTTCTAGATTGATTGATTGACTTCCAATTCGATTATAGGCTCTCTGCTTAAATACGTCTTGATTACAAGCCCTGGATTTTGTTTTAGCAGTGCTTAATTTGTAATTTTTCAATTATAATATCGAATTCATCCAAAGCAGGCTGAACCTCATTTAAAATCTATACATGAACTGCCTAGACCAAAAACTGAAATCGCTATGCTAACTGGTAAAACCTTGCAAGGTGGAAAGTATACTATAGACCAGGAAATAGGGCGGGGTGGCTTTGGCATTACATTCAGAGCGACTCATCGTTATTTAAATCATGTGGTAGTCTTTAAAACTCTTAATGAGAAGCTGCGACAACATCCTGATTTTGCTAAGTTTGAACGCCAATTCCAAGATGAAGCACGACGCTTGGCGACTTGTCTACATCCCAATATTGTCCGAGTCAGCGACTTTTTTGTTGAAGATGGACTGCCTTACATGGTGATGGAGTATATTCCTGGTGAAACTTTGGGAGAAGCATTCGTTTTGCCTGGGATTCCAATGCCTGAAACAACAGCAATTCATTACATCCGTCAAATTGGGGCAGCATTACAGGTGGTACACAACAATGGCTTGCTGCACCGAGATGTGAAACCGGATAATATTATACTCCGCCAAGGAACCCAAGAGGTTGTACTCATTGATTTCGGTATTGCAAGGGAATTTAACAGTGGAGTCAGGCAGACTCATACAGGTATGGTTTCTGAAGGTTTCTCTCCTATTGAACAGTACTTGTCACAAGCACCCCGCACACCCGCAACAGATGTCTATGGTTTGGCAGCAACATTGTATGCTTTGCTAACTGCACAAATTCCCATACCATCACTGCTACGCGATCGCGAGCAAATGTCTTCCCCCCGAGAATTGCAACCCCACCTTAGTGCTGCTATCAATCAAGCTGTGATGCGTGGAATGTCAGTGGAGGCACGTTTTCGTCCGGAGACAGTTGCCTCGTTCTTGAAACTACTTCCAGGAGATGGGGTGATTGCGCCACATCCACCAGTCGTAACTCATACAGTAGCAACTGTCAATTTATCTGCCGAGCAATATGAAGAAAAATTGCCGCCTGTGGCGATCGCAAGTCAGATCACTCCACCAATACCAGCAGTGATTACTCCAATGCTTAATAAGTTCAGATCGCCTAAAATATTAATTGGCTCTGGTGTAGCCCTTTTTGCTGCCATAGCTGGTTTTGGCATCGCTAGTACGTTTAACAAAAGTCACCAGCGTCCAGAGCCACAGCTGTTTGAGCCAAAACCTAATAGCGTAGCTCCTTCACCTTCACCTAACATTAATATTACACCCACACCATCGCCTTCAGTACCAGAGACTAACACCAAAAAATCTACGAATACCTCGCCGTCAGAAGATGCACCCACTACATACAAACGACGCAGGCGTCATCGTGTTACTACTGAAGAATCACCCAGTCGCGATACTCAAGAAGAATCGTCTCCCCGTTCTTCTGGAGAATCCCCACGCCGCAGAAGTAATGTTGAACCGGAGGCATCTCCTTCACCTACGACTTCTTCGAGATCATCGCTTGTAGACAAGTTACGGGCGGTACGCGAGTCTCGCAAAGCTTCAGATTCACCATCTCCAACGAATAACTCCTCTTCGACTAAGGAGAACTCAACTTCACAACCAGCCAAGCCATCGAGTTCTTCCGTTGTTGTCCCAATACAGTCAAATCCTCCTCTCGTAGTTCCCACCCAGCAAGACAAGCAAAATTTAAATGCTGTTCCAGAGGATAGAAACTCAACAGCATATAATATTAATTACTACTTCGTAATTCGTAATTAAAAATAATTATGAATTACGAATGACTCAGATCAAATTGGAGCGGAGCCAACATAGTGCGTTAGTTTCGTCATATGTGGAGGCAAGTAGTTTTTTGAGCTATGGAAGTTTGTGATTCTGAGTTTCGCATTCAGGTTTAAATTGTTTTATTTTTTACTCTTTATCTGTTCACTCATTCTTAAAACAGTATTACGTAATTCCATCTGCTGGATCGCCGCTCGCCAAACGTCATAACCTTGTTCGCTGAGATGCAATCCGTCTGTCGTCAAGTCTTCCCGCAAATTGCCTAGAACATCTGCAAACCAATTATGAATATCTAAATAATAAGCTCCTTCTTGTTTGGCAATGAAAGCTAATTGATTGTTAATTCGACGTATGCGGCTATTGGGAATCGTTGCTAAGCGAGTCGGCAGAATTGATTGCACAATAATCTGAGCATGTGGATGAGCATGGCGTAAGTAGTGGATAATCTGGCGGTGATTGTGTAAAACGATTGTATCTCCCACGCCTTTTCGCAAATCGTTCACTCCAGCCATAAGGTAAATGACATCCGGTTTGGTTTGGGAAAAAGCAGATAATCTTTTTAAAATCCCGGTAGAAGTGTCTCCTGATATTCCCTGATTTAACCACAACTCACCTGTAGGTAGTTTTTCTCGAGGAAACCACATACTTAAAGAATCGCCAACTAAGATGCTAAGGTGATTTCTACCTTGATCTACAGCCATTGCTTTGGCTTCCATCGCCAGTAAATTTTTCCAGTCTTCGTAAGTGAGTTGCGGCTTCCTCGTTGACTTCCACAATGATTGCAAGTTATTAGCTGAGCGTGTATAAGTTTGCTCGGCTTTTAAAGCTGTTAATCTTTGGTAGTAAAGTTGACTTCCAGACACTAGTTGGTGATTATAGATTTGGGCGTCTGGATTGACAGATGAGAATGGTGAGGCTTGCGACACCTGTTGATGCAATTCTGGCGAGACTTGAACATCTGGGACTATTTTCTCGCTGACTATAGACAATGAACGCTGTTCTGAAGTTTCTGATTGGATAATTGACAGTTGCGGTAGAGCCGATACTGGTATTGCCAATCCTGTTAACAAGCTGGCTGCCAACAGATACAAATACCTCATCCGTTTTGTTTCTCCTCTACTCGCTACTTTTTCTAAAAACTGCATTAACTGATGGTGTTCAGGAAAATTTACTTAAGTTTTTACACTGATAAACAGTGTCAAGCTTGCTGACAGGGTAACGTTTACAATCTCTTTAAATTTTTTTCATCTATTACTAGAATACGGGAGCGGAGATCGCTCATAAAGTCTACTTGCCTTGAGCGGATAGCTAAAGCTAACTACTTGTAACAATTGATAACATAATCCTCATCTTTCCTTTGGTTATAGTACAGCTTTTAATTACCACTTTTTGTACGGGAGAAATTTACCGGACATAATAATTTTGACGCGATCGCCCTTAGGGTCTTCTTCTTTTTCAATGTCTAAAGTAAAATCTATAGCACTCATAATGCCATCGCCAAACTTTTCGTGAATCACGGCTTTCATTGGCATTCCGTACACTTGCATAATTTCATAGAATCTGTATATTAAGGGATCGGTGGGAACAATTGATCCCAATCCTTTGACTGGATATTCTGCAAGTTCTTGAATATAAATTGGTTCCATTCCTAATGCGCCAATCAATAACTTTGCCTCCTCGAAGCTAGTACTAGCTTGACGGTAAAAAACTGCAGCCAGCCAGACTTCATCACGTCCCACAATCTTTTCTAAATCAGCAAAAGTTAACCCTTTCTCTTTTTTAGCTGCTAAAAGCTTTTGAGTAATTTCGGGGATAGACACTGGGAAGTTCCTGTGGTAAATAATTATATCCTTTTATATAGCAGGTTTTTTACCTAAAATTCTATAGGAGCGATCGCGCTTTTTACAAAAATCACAAAAATTTTTAGATAATACAGCTGATGCACACTCACAAATAAACCCTTGTCTGTATTCTCAACTTAATCTGCCCAAACGGTTGTAGTAGATTATATTCGAGAGTAGCCCTTAAAGTGTTGAAAATACTTGTAGCGGATTACATTCGTAGGGGCGAACGGTTGTACGGTTGTTCGCCCCTACATTGTGGTGTACCTCATCTAAACGAAACCCGCTAGATCCATAGCATGGAAAGCAGGTGGAGGAAAACTTATTGGCAATTGAAAAAGAAGATTGGAAAACTTAGGTGATTTCTGGTTAAGAAATTACCAGACTCTCAATTATCTGCTGTCGGCGTTTGGCATTGTCAAACGCTGACGGAGGTAAATTTATTCTCGGAAATCACCTTAAGCGTTTCCTGGATGAGTCCCATGCCTTACTTCATAAGCTCCTGTGTCAGCTTGCGCCTTCCTTCCGCTTTAATATCTTCAATATCAAATGGCACAAGCTCACTTCGGTTGGCTTGATCAATAGCAACTTAAATCTCATTGTTAGATCAAGCCTTAGAACCGCTATGAAAACGCTCAACGAATTCAGGATAATTTTCCAAATCCTGCAATGATTCTAAAGCGGGCATTTCGATCCAGTTTGCTTCAGCGTGTAGTTTGTCTATATAAGCATAAAAAGCTTCTATGTTATCCCGATGAGAAAGAACGTAATCATGCAATTCTTTCTGACTCATTAGTTGAAAGTTAGGCTTACTCATCCTATGTATCTCCATCGTCCGTTAGGATATATTTCTTTGACACTCTCCTGCCAGGAAGAACATATTTCCCGTCCGTTCATCCATACGAACAATATTGATAGACAAGTAAAGTTTAGCTAACCCGCCGAAAGCCTCCCATTGAATTTTGTACTCAAAATCAATGGTGAGGTAAAGTCTGCCGGAGAGAGTACTCACGGACGCGAGCTTTACATGTAAGGCGGGGCGATAACGAAACCATCCCCGACTCTCATCAATACTTGGTTTGATACGGGAGCGGGATGGTTGAGTCATCGCCTATCTTTTACGCCACTAACTAATCGATTAATTTGTTAATTATTTTTATCGTGATATTACAAATCGCAATAAATGCGTGTTAAGATATATATATATCAAGTGGGGCAGGACACGTACCTCACTATAAAAAGCAGGATTGGGAAAAACTTTTGAGTACCAAGAATGAAGTTCTGCAAGGATAATTTCCGGCAGAAGCCTACATCGTCTGCTTGCAGCGATGTAGGAGTGTCACTAAACCAGCAGCACAATATGTAGTACTGTGTTTTTTGTTCTGGTGTAGGGATAATCCAAACTCCTCAACCTCACTTACTGGTCTTGAGTATAACATCTTTCCCTCAGCTTGCTGTTCCATAGAATCCTGACGTGTTTTGTTTGTACTAAATAGCAGCATAGCTGAAGCAGAAATCCCCTACCTTGCGGCAGGGGATTTTTTAGTTAGCTACAAGCATGTCATTGCTGCTAATTAGATTAACCAAATTTACCAGCAGTAGCAGCAATTAGGAAGGCCGCGAAAGTCAGGATATAACCAACCGTAAAGTGGGCTAAACCAACCAAACGAGCTTGAACGATCGACAAAGCAACGGGCTTGTCTTTCCATCGAACTAAGTTTGCCAGTGGTGTGCGTTCGTGTGCCCAGACGAGAGTTTCAATCAACTCTT
>JAQYWP010000010.1:0-17439 GCA_029379285.1 Rhizonema sp. PD38 | reverse complement strand
AAGTTTGCCAGTGGTGTGCGTTCGTGTGCCCAGACGAGAGTTTCAATCAACTCTTGCCAGTAACCTCTCCAAGAGATCAGGAACATGAAGCCAGTTGCCCAGATTAAGTGTCCGAAGAGGAACATCCAATCCCAAACTGACAGATTATTCATACCGTATGGGTTGTAACCGTTGATCACCTGTGCGGAGTTCGCCCAGAGGTAGTCGCGGAACCAACCCATTAAGTAGGTGGAAGACTCGTTAAATTGAGCAACGTTGCCTTGCCAAATTGCCAGATGTTTCCAGTGCCAGTAAAAGGTTACCCAACCGACGGTATTGAGTGCCCAGAAAACTGCCATATAAACAGAGTCCCAAGCAGAAATGTCGCAAGTACCGCCACGACCGGGGCCGTCGCAAGGGAAAGCAAAGCCAAAGTCCTTTTTATCGGGCATCAGCTTAGAACCACGAGCATCCAAAGCGCCTTTTACAAGGACTAGAACTGTGGTGTGGATTGCCAAAGCAAAGGCATGGTGTACTAAGAAGTCACCAGGACCGATGGTCAAGAACAGGGAGTTGGTGCTGTTATTAATTGCATCCAACCAGCCTGGTAGCCACACGTTACCGTAGTTGGGCCAAGCAGTAGAAGCAATACTGTCTGGATTGGACAGCAGGGTGTTTAAACCATATAGCACTTTACCGTGAGAAGCTTGGATGAACTGGGCAAACACCGGTTCAATCAAGATTTGCTTCTCTGGTGTACCAAATGCTACAACTACGTCATTGTGAACGTACAAACCGAGGGTGTGGAAGCCTAAGAATAGCGATACCCAGCTCAGGTGAGAAATTATCGCTTCTTTATGCTTCAGCACACGGTCGAGTACGTTGCCCTTATTTTGTTCTGGGTCATAATCCCGCACCCAGAAAATACCTGCGTGGGCAAAAGCACCAACCATGAAGAACACAGCAAGATACTGGTGGTGCGTGTACAGAGATGCCTGAGTTGTATAGTCCTTCGCGATAAACGCGTAAGGAGGCATGGCGTACATGTGCTGCGCTACCAACGATAGAGCCGTACCAAGCGCTGCCAAGTGTATCGACAACTGGAAGTGCAGCGAGTTGTTATAGGTATCGTACAGCCCTTGGTGGGGCAAGTTGAATTGACCTTCTGTCTGAATGCCAAAGAAGTTTCTGGCGTTCAGCATTTCTTTAATGCTGTGACCAATACCGAAGTTTGTCCGGTACATGTGACCAGCAACAATGAAGATCACTGCGATCGCTAGGTGGTGGTGAGCCATATCGGTCAACCACAGCGATTCTGTTTGGGGATGGAAGCCTCCCAAGAACGTCAGAATCGCAGTTCCGGCTCCTGTCGATGTGCCGAAGATATGATTCGCCGTGTCTGGATTAGCTGCGTATGCTCCCCAATCCCCAGTGAATAATGGTTTCAATCCTTCTGGGTGAGGCAGTGTCGTTAGGAAGTTATCCCAACCTACGTGCTGTCCGCGAGATTCGGGGATGGCTACGTGTACCAAGTGACCTGTCCATGCCAGAGAACTCACACCAAACAAACCTGCTAGGTGGTGGTTTAGACGTGGCTCAGCACTCTTAAACCAAGCTAAGCTGGGACGGAACTTAGGCTGTAAGTGCAACCAGCCTGCGAACAAGAACAATGCTGCCAATAGCAGTAGGAATACTGAACCTTGGTACAGGTCATTGTTTGTCCGCATGCCAATGGTGTACCACCAGTGGTATACACCTGAGTAGGCGATATTAACTGGGTTGCTTGCTCCGCCTTGAGTAAATGCTTCTACAGCTGGTTTCCCAAAGTGCGGGTCCCAAATTGCATGGGCGATCGGACGGATGTGAAGAGGATCTTTAATCCACTGTTCAAAGTTACCTTGCCAAGCGACGTGGAATAGGAGGCTGGATGCCCACAGGAAGATGATTGCCACATGACCAAAGTGGGTTGCGAAAATCTTTTGGTAAAGATTTTCTTCTGTCATGCCATCATGGCTTTCAAAATCATTTCCTGTAGCCATCGCATACCAGATCCGGCGTGTCGTCGGATCTTGTGCGAGATCCTGGTTAAATTTTGGAAATTTTGTTGCCATAAATCTGATGAATATTTTTCTCCCCAATCAAAATTTTACGCTTTCAATACCGCTCGCATATAGTTGGGCAGTAAAAAACGTAATAATTTAGTAAGTTGGCGTAATAAAACCTAAATATTTTATTGAAAAATCCCCCACCTGAGGGTAGGGGATTTTTTAGTTACCGACAAGCATGTCCTCTGCGCTAATTGGATTAACCAAACTTACCAGCAGTAGAAGCAATCAGGAACGCAGCGTAGGTGAGAATATAACCAATCGTAAAGTGGCTTAAACCAACCAAACGAGCTTGAACGATCGACAAAGCAACGGGTTTGTCTTTCCATCGAACCAAGTTTGCCAGTGGTGTGCGTTCGTGTGCCCAGACGAGAGTTTCAATCAACTCTTGCCAGTAACCTCTCCAAGAGATCAGGAACATGAAGCCAGTTGCCCAGATTAAGTGTCCGAAGAGGAACATCCAATCCCAAACTGACAGATTATTCATACCGTATGGGTTGTAACCGTTGATCACCTGTGCGGAGTTCGCCCAGAGGTAGTCGCGGAACCAACCCATTAAGTAGGTGGAAGACTCGTTAAATTGAGCAACGTTGCCTTGCCAAATTGCCAGATGTTTCCAGTGCCAGTAAAAGGTTACCCAACCGACGGTATTGAGTGCCCAGAAAACTGCCATATAAACAGAGTCCCAAGCAGAAATGTCGCAAGTACCGCCACGACCGGGGCCGTCGCAAGGGAAAGCAAAGCCAAAGTCCTTTTTATCGGGCATCAGCTTAGAACCACGAGCATCCAAAGCGCCTTTTACAAGGACTAGAACTGTGGTGTGGATTGCCAAAGCAAAGGCATGGTGTACTAAGAAGTCACCAGGACCGATGGTCAAGAACAGGGAGTTGGTGCTGTTATTAATTGCATCCAACCAGCCTGGTAGCCACACGTTACCGTAGTTGGGCCAAGCAGTAGAAGCAATACTGTCTGGATTGGACAGCAGGGTGTTTAAACCATATAGCACTTTACCGTGAGAAGCTTGGATGAACTGGGCAAACACCGGTTCAATCAAGATTTGCTTCTCTGGTGTACCAAATGCTACAACTACGTCATTGTGAACGTACAAACCGAGGGTGTGGAAGCCTAAGAATAGCGATACCCAGCTCAGGTGAGAAATTATCGCTTCTTTATGCTTCAGCACACGGTCGAGTACGTTGCCCTTATTTTGTTCTGGGTCATAATCCCGCACCCAGAAAATACCTGCGTGGGCAAAAGCACCAACCATGAAGAACACAGCAAGATACTGGTGGTGCGTGTACAGAGATGCCTGAGTTGTATAGTCCTTCGCGATAAACGCGTAAGGAGGCATGGCGTACATGTGCTGCGCTACCAACGATAGAGCCGTACCAAGCGCTGCCAAGTGTATCGACAACTGGAAGTGCAGCGAGTTGTTATAGGTATCGTACAGCCCTTGGTGGGGCAAGTTGAATTGACCTTCTGTCTGAATGCCAAAGAAGTTTCTGGCGTTCAGCATTTCTTTAATGCTGTGACCAATACCGAAGTTTGTCCGGTACATGTGACCAGCAACAATGAAGATCACTGCGATCGCTAGGTGGTGGTGAGCCATATCGGTCAACCACAGCGATTCTGTTTGGGGATGGAAGCCTCCCAAGAACGTCAGAATCGCAGTTCCGGCTCCTGTCGATGTGCCGAAGATATGATTCGCCGTGTCTGGATTAGCTGCGTATGCTCCCCAATCCCCAGTGAATAATGGTTTCAATCCTTCTGGGTGAGGCAGTGTCGTTAGGAAGTTATCCCAACCTACGTGCTGTCCGCGAGATTCGGGGATGGCTACGTGTACCAAGTGACCTGTCCATGCCAGAGAACTCACACCAAACAAACCTGCTAGGTGGTGGTTTAGACGTGGCTCAGCACTCTTAAACCAAGCTAAGCTGGGACGGAACTTAGGCTGTAAGTGCAACCAGCCTGCGAACAAGAACAATGCTGCCAATAGCAGTAGGAATACTGAACCTTGGTACAGGTCATTGTTTGTCCGCATGCCAATGGTGTACCACCAGTGGTATACACCTGAGTAGGCGATATTAACTGGGTTGCTTGCTCCGCCTTGAGTAAATGCTTCTACAGCTGGTTTCCCAAAGTGCGGGTCCCAAATTGCATGGGCGATCGGACGGATGTGAAGAGGATCTTTAATCCACTGTTCAAAGTTACCTTGCCAAGCGACGTGGAATAGGAGGCTGGATGCCCACAGGAAGATGATTGCCACATGACCAAAGTGGGTTGCGAAAATCTTTTGGTAAAGATTTTCCTCTGTCATGCCATCATGGCTTTCAAAATCATTTCCTGTAGCCATCGCGTACCAGATCCGGCGTGTCGTCGGGTCCTGTGCGAGATCCTGGCTAAATTTTGGAAATTTTGTTGCCATAGGTTTGATAAAATCCTCTGACCTTGAAAGAGTATCGGAGGGGTGAAAGCGCGGAGTTAGTAGTTAGTAGTTTGTTATTTGTTGCTTGCTGTTTTGAACTACCAACAACTAAAAACTATTAACCAAAAACTCCTCACTCCTCACTCTCTGGAAACTAAACTACCCCAATGTAAGAATTCGTGCGTGGAAGAACGCCCAGGTGGTTACAATACCGCCTAAAAGGTAGTGAGCGACTCCGACAGCTCGACCCTGAACAATACTCAGAGCACGAGGCTGAACTGATGGTGCTACCTTTAATTTATTATGCGCCCAAACAATTGACTCAATCAATTCTTGCCAATAGCCACGACCACTAAACAGGAACATTAAGCTAAATGCCCAGACAAAGTGACCGCCCAAGAATAGGAGACCATATGCTGACAGCGCACTGCCGTAAGAGTTGATGACTTGTACGGCATGTGCCCATAGGAAGTCACGTAACCAGCCGTTAATTGTGATGGCACTTTCAGCAAAGTTACCACCCGTTATATGAGTTACAACACCGTCTGCATCTACTGTTCCCCAGACATCTGATTGCATTTTCCAGCTGAAGTGGAAAATCACGATGGAAATGGTGTTGTACATCCAGAACAAACCGAGGAATACATGGTCCCAACCAGACACCTGACAGGTGCCACCACGACCGGGTCCATCACAGGGGAAGCGGAAGCCTAAGTTCATCTTATCTGGAATCAGACGGGAAGAACGGGCAAACAGGAATCCCTTTAACAGAATTAGGACTGTGACATGAATTTGGAATGCGTGGATGTGGTGGATCATAAAGTCCGCTGTACCCAGCGCGATCGGCATCATTGCCACTTTACCACCGACAGCTAGGATACCACCGCCGAAAGCATAGCTTACAGGTTCCAGAGCATTAGGTGCGGTTGCTCCAGGTGCAACAGTATGCAGGTTTTGTACCCATTGAGCAAATACTGGCTGCAACTGAATTGCTGTGTCTGAGAACATATCTTGGGGACGACCCAAAGCACGCATTGTGTCGTTGTGGACGTACAATCCGAAGCTATGGAAGCCCAGGAACATACATACCCAGTTTAGGTGAGAGATAATAGCATCTCGGTGACGAAGCACGCGCTCCAAAACGTTGTTTTGGTTAACGACTGGATCGTAATCGCGCACCATAAAGATGGTCGCGTGAGCTGCTCCACCCACAATCAGGAATGCGCCAATCCACATGTGGTGAGTGAATATGCACAACTGTGTAGCATAATCAGTTGCCAAGTACGGATATGGAGGCATCGCGTACATGTGGTGCGCAATAATAATGGTCAGCGAACCCAGCATTGCCAGGTTAGTTCCCAATTGCGCATGCCACGAGGTGGTCATGTTTTCGTAAAGACCTCTGTGACCGTCACCAGTGAAGGGACCTTTGTGGTTTTCCAGGATCTCTTTAATGCTGTGACCGATTCCCCAGTTGGTACGGTACATATGACCGGCAACTATGAACAGGACTGCGATCGCCAAGTGGTGATGAGCAATATCCGTCAACCACAAGCCACCTGTGACTGGGTTCAAACCGCCCTTGAAGGTTAGGAAGTCAGCATACTGACCCCAGTTCAATGTCCAGAATGGTGTTAAGCCGTTTGCAAAGCTTGGGTATAACTCGGTTATTAAGTCACGGTTCAAAATATACTCATGGGGCAACGGTACATCCTTAATGGGCACTCCTGCATCCAACAGTTTGTTAATAGGTGAGGAGACGTGAATTAAGTGACCTGTCCATCCCAAGGAACCCAAGCCCAATAGTCCAGCTAAGTGGTGGTTCAGCATTGACTCCACGTTCTGGAACCATTCCAGTTTAGGAGCACGCTTGTGGTAGTGGAACCAACCAGCAAATAGGAACAAACTTGCTAATACCAACCCGCCGATGGCTGTGCAGTACAGCTGGAATGAATTTGTAATACCCCAGCCGCGCCAAATTTGGAAAAAGCCTGAGGTGATTTGGATGCCGTGGAAACCACCACCAACATCGGCATTCAAAATGTCCTGACCAACAATTGGCCACACAGTTTGAGCGCTAGGCTTGATGTTGAGGGGATCGCTCAGCCAAGCTTCGTAGTTTGAGAAACGAGCGCCGTGAAATATCATCCCGCTGAGCCACAGAGTCACTACTGCTAAGTGACCGAAGTGTGCTGCGAATATCTTGCGGGATATATCTTCTAAATCGCTTGTGTGTGTATCGAAATCATGGGCAAGCGCGTGCAGGTTCCAAATCCATGTTGTAGTTTTGGGACCTCTGGCTAAGGTTTTGTCGAAATGTCCCGGCTTTGACCAGAGTTCAAACGAGGTTGGAACTGGGTCATTATCGACGATGATTCTTGCCTTTTTTTCCTCGCGCTCTGGAGGACTAATTGTCATTCGGCCTCCTCTCTATAAAGTAAGGATTGAGGACTCTGGTCTTCTACAAGTTGTCTTCAAAGGCTACAGTCAGCTTTAAAAGCTTCTTCCAGTACTTACACCGGACCAGCAGTGAAGACCCCATGTGAATATTGCTTTCTCGTTGAATTATAAAGGCTGATCTCATACATTGTTAGATACTTGTTAATAATACTTCAAACTCTTCAAATCAGTTGTGTTATCTGCCTTTTGTATTTAAACTCTTGGTCAAAAAGTCAATAGATAGTTCACTTATTTTACAAAGCGCAACAATTCGTCAAAATAGCGGTTATGTTAAGTATTTTTACTAACTTATGAGTTTAGGGAGATAAGGGTGTAGGCAATGGGAGGGTGGGAATAAAAGTGTTCTAAATAAATAGGTGGCGTAGGCGTAGCCCGCCGCAGGCATCGCCCTTCAGTAAAATTCTCTTCAGGTAGATACAAACATCTTTCTTAGTAAGCTTCCCCTGTTTCCCACACCTCTAAACCTTTTTTGAGATATGGTTCATCATGGACAGTTTGAGCCAAAATAATTCTGTCAGTTGCTTATAATCACTGACCCCTTACTATAACCAGGGGGCTTGCAATAACAAAATTGTGAACGCTTAGGGCCGTTCTCTAAGAACAAAGTTCTATTATTAGAACGTTCAACCGGGCTAATCTTGAAGGCAGTTATAACTGGCTTTCATGCGAAGTCTTGGGGGCGGAAGCTTCCGTCAAGAGAGTTTCGCATTTTCCCCGTGGGTTAAAAACACACGGTTTCCACATGTATCGGAGATAATTTAGATGAAATCGTGGCAGACGACGGTGTTAGCGAAGCTTCGACCTAGGAGAATTACTGTCCTCAGGTCACTTATCGCATTCTTACTAGTATTAAATTTAACCAGTTGTGGCGAGAAAGCGGTCAGCCAAGTACCAAATACGTCTAGTGGCGTGCAGGAAAAAGTTCAACTTTCCAAGCAAATCTCAGAAGTTTCGCCACCAGCAGCAATTCAAGAACTGCGTCAAGCTTTGGAAGTCCACCAGCCACAAGTAACAATTGTTACCCCTAAATCAGACGAAGTGCTGCAAGACAATACAGTGAATGTGAGCTTTCAAGTTAACGATTTACCTATATTTAAAGAATCACAATTGGATCTTGGACCGCATTTACACGTAATTCTTGATAACGAACCTTACACAGCCGTCTATGATTTAAATCAGCCCTTGGTTTTACCAGAGTTGTCTCCTGGTACACATACCTTACGAGTCTTTGCCTCGCATCCTTGGAATGAAAGCTTTAAAAATGAAGGTGCTTATGCCGAGACAACATTTCATATTTTCACTAAAACCGACGATAATCAACCGAATCCAGCCAAGCCCCTGTTAACTTATAACAGTCCCCAAGGTCGTTACGGGGCAGAGCCGATTTTACTAGACTTTTACCTCACGGCGGCGCCACTGCATATAGTCGCTCAAGACAACCCTAAGGATGAAATTGCTGATTGGCGCATTCGCTGCACTATTAATGGTGAAAGTTTTGTTCTTGATCGCTGGCAAGCAGTCTATCTTAAAGGCTTTAAACCAGGTAAAAACTGGGTAAAACTAGAATTTCTTGACGAACAGGGCAACCCTGTCAAAAATGTCTTTAACAGCACAGTTAGACTCATCACCTACGAACCTAAAGGGAAAGACACTCTGTCTAAAATTGTCAGAGGAGAAATCTCAGTTGATAAAATTCGTGGAATTGTAGATCCTAACTACACTGTTAAGACATCAAATATTGACCCCACTCCTACTTCAACACCTAGCGTTGAAAAACTACCTGAAGCACAGCCTCTGGAAGAAAAACTTCCAACTGTAAAGCCAACCCCTAGCTTAGCCCCTACTTTACCAGAGATTATCAAGTCTCCATTACCAGAAACCACAATAGAAACACAGCCCGAGGTTACTCCAGAAGCTGAATCAAAAACTTTACCTGACAAAGTTACTCCTCAACCTGAGAAAAAGAAATTTCGCGGATTCTTTCAACGTCGTCGAGAACCGTCAGTAACTTCCGAACCAACTCCCACTGTGTCTCCCACAATACCAGAGATTCTCGAGTCTCCTCTACCAGAAACTACAATTGAACCACAGCCTGAAGTCACTCCAGAAGTTGAATCAAAAACTTTACCTGACAAAGTTACTCCTCAAGCAGAGAAGAAGAAATTTCGCGGATTCTTTCAACGTCGTCGAGAACCGTCAGTAACTCCCGAACCAACTCCCACCGTGTCTCCCACATTACCAGAGATTCTCGAGTCTCCTCTACCAGAAACTACAATTGAACCACAGCCTGAAGTCACTCCAGAAGTTGAATCAAAAACTTTACCTGACAAAGTTACTCCTCAAGCAGAGAAGAAGAAATTTCGCGGATTCTTTCAACGTCGTCGAGAACCGTCAGTAACTCCCGAACCAACTCCCACCGTGTCTCCCACATTACCAGAGATTCTCGAGTCTCCTCTACCAGAAACTACAATTGAACCACAGCCCGAGGTTACTCCAGAAGCTGAATCAAAAACTTTACCTGACAAAGTTACTTCTCAAGCAGAGAAGAAGACACTGCGCGAATACTTTCAACGTCGTCGGGCACCATCAGTCACTCCCGAACCAACTCCCACTGTATCGCCTACATTACCAGAGATTCTCGAGCCACCTCTACCAAAAACTACAATCGAACCACCGCCTGAGGTAACACCAGAAGCTGAATCAAAGACTTTACCTGACAAAGTTGCTCCCTAACCAGAAACACTGGATTGAGAAAGATACTTCAACATGAAGCGGTATGAGTCCCCCACTGAATTTTGTACTCAGAATCAGTGACGGCGATGGTGCTGGGTAAAGTCCGAACATTCCCCCGACTGATTATTAATATTGGCAATACTTGGAGCGGGGAATAGTTCGGATTTTCTTTATTCCTACTGTTGTACTTCGCCCGAAGGATAGAATCAAAATGCTACTGAACCAGCGTTAGATCAAGTAGTCACTCCTAAAAGTGAATAAAAAAACGCTGATCATAGACAATGGGACGTACTGCCTTTAAACCTACTTTTGCCTTCATTAATGTAAATCATCCGATTTACAAAGGATAAATAAGCTTCCATCACCTCCGCGTCCAATTCTTAAAGTTTCATCCAAGTAAGTAATGTCGAGGGTAGCAATTCTACCTAGAGGATTATTAGCACTTGATACCTTGAATGGGTTAAGTTGAGGGGTGACAAAGCCAGCAATTTTCTGAATCGACAAATAGCGTTTATCAAAGTAGACGTTGATACGTTTGTCTGGAAGGGAATCAGAATTTTCTTGATCAAGCTCAAAGGTAGCTGTTACCTTGACGTATCCCGATAATATTCCAAGAGTATGTGTAACATTAGCTAGATTAAAAAACGTATTATCTGCGATATTTATCACTTGATAAACTTTACCTACCTTTAAACCCAATGGAAGTTTCTCTAAAGAACGGATTTCTCTAGCAGTAGAGTATAAGAGTTGCCAAGTCCCTTGAAGCAGAAAAGGGGCAGTTCTCAAAGGATTGGGATTAGGATTAACACCTTCAAGTTCAAGAGTCAGTTGCTCTATTTTTTGGGCTTGAGTTTTATCTAGCTTCAAATCAGTAACAGGAGTGCCATCACGCTCAGATTGAATCGAATCAAGAAAGACTTGTAATTTTTCCTTAACTGCTAGTTGATTGTTCAAGGTTCTTTTTTGGGATGAGTCGGTCTTTACCTTGATTTTATAACATCTTCTATCTAGTACCCCGAAGAGCTAAACGCGTTTGAATCTCTGCTGATTTTACTCTTTTAAAGCACGAACAAGTCAACCAAAGATACTCAACTCCAAACCTTGAGATAAAGCTTCTACAAAGGCAAGTGCTTTGATCGGATTACCAACAGTATCTAAAACAGGGCTATAACAGGCGATCGCACCCTCACCTGGTATAATCGCAAGGAGTGTACCACTAATGCCCGACTTCATCGGCAAACCAGTTCGGATAGCAAACTGAGAAGAAGCTTCATAAAGTCCGCAGCTGAGCATCAGCGCATTAACACTTCGACAGTTTTGGGGTGCAATTAATTTACTTTCATTCGTAAGAAGTTTTCCTAAAAGAGCTACATCTTTCACTGTTCCTGACAAACAGCATATTTGCTCGTAAGTGTCAAGTGCTGTATCTAAATTCTTTAAATATCCACTCGTAGTTAGGTACTTAGCGATTTCTCGATTTGTAATTGAGTTCGCCAAGCGCACGGAAGCCAGCATTATTTCGTCTAACTTAAAATCACAACCTGCTAATTGATTTAGCCATTGACACAGGCGACTTGTGCGATCGCGTGGATTGTCTCCTGGTAATTTATCAGCTAAAGTAATAGCCCCACTATTGATCATCGGATTACGAGGTCGTCCATTATCGGCAATAAGTTGATCGAGAGAATTGAAAGGAGCATCTGATGGTTCAACCCCAACCCACTGAAAAACTTTCTCTACTCCCAGATTTTCTAATAAGTACAGTAGCGTAAAAGGCTTGATAACGCTCATCAGGGGAAAGACACAAGCTGTCTCACCCTGGCTAAAATGCCCAGACTTACAGTCAATGTAAACTGCAAACCAACGAGAATCAGCCGTAGCCAAAAGAGGAATGCGATCAGCAACTCGTCCTTGATATGATAAAGCTCTAGCTTGTTGTACCCAAGCTGATAACTTAGTAGTCGTTAAACTTTCCAGTCCAGTCATCATTAAGTTTAAAAAATAGTGTAACAATTAAGGCGACGTAAGGACCACTCCTGTTTTAACTGAAAAATAATACATCCTAGTGATGAATAATAGACAATAAGAAGTAAAAAACAATTACCAATTCCCACGCTCCATCTTCTCAACCGTTAATTTACCAATAGGGCAATCAGGAATGACAAATTATGTTAAATACCCGTGTTAGAGCGCCAGAACTCCCTCAAGATTTTCCTTGGCTTAACACAGACACACCCTTGTCTCTAAAGCAACTGAAAGGTAGAGTCATCATTTTAGACTTTTGGACATACTGCTGTATTAACTGTTTGCACATCCTACCAGACTTGAAATATCTAGAACAAAAGTATAGAGATAGCCTTACCATTATTGGCGTACATAGTGCTAAATTTGACAACGAAAAGGAAACTGAAAATATTCGTCAAGCTATTTTGCGCTACGATATTGAACATCCAATTTTAGTGGACAGATGTTTCGAGGTTTGGCAACAATATGCCGTGCGTGCTTGGCCAACCTTAGTAGTGATCGATCCAAAAAGTTATGTAATAAGTTCTTTAGCTGGTGAAGGTCATTGTCATGTTTTAGATGAGTTGATTCAACAGTTAATACACCAACATCAACAGCAAGGAACTATTAACTTTCAAGAACTGAACTTTTCTTTGGAAAAACAGCGAGAACCATTAATTACACCACTGGCTTTTCCGAGTAAAGTCTTGGCGACAAAAGCAAGATTATTCATTGCCGATTCCGGACATCACCGCTTAATTATAAGTAACTTAGAAGGAGAAATCATACATTTAATTGGTACAGGGAAATCAGGATTAATAGATGGTAATTTTCAAGAAGCTCAGTTTTTTACACCTCAAGGAATGGCATTTGATGAAGAAAATCAAATCTTATACGTTGCTGATACAGATAATCATGTTTTGCGGCGAGTTGACTTGATGCGTCAAGTCGTGGAAACGATCGCCGGCACTGGCAAGCAAAGCCGCAATGTCCATCCTCATAGCGGTTGTGGACGACAAACAGCACTTTCATCTCCTTGGGATTTACAAAAGGTAGGAAATAGTCTCTTTATCGCAATGGCTGGTTCCCATCAAATCTGGCAAATGGAATTGGAAACCAGTATCATCAGAACTTATGCTGGTATTGGTGCAGAAGCTTGTATTGATGGCGCACTCTCCGAATCTGCCTTTGCCCAACCTAGCGGCATTACCACTGATGGCAAAGAATTATACATTGCTGACAGCGAAGTTAGCTCAATTCGTGGTGTGACATTGCTTGAACCTCAGCAAGTCAGAACTGTTTGTGGTAGTGGCAATTTATTTGGTTTTGACGATGTTGATGGACAGGGTGACGATGTGCGCTTGCAGCACTGTTTGGGGGTGGAGTACGCTCAGAATTATCTTTGGGTAGCAGATACTTACAACCACAAAATTAAACGAGTTAATCCCCATACAGGCGATTGTCAAACAGTATTGGGAAGTTCAGCGGGATTCCAAGATGGTAAAGCTAAAAACAGCCGCTTCTGTGAACCTTCAGGATTAAGTATTATAAATTCTCATTTATATATTGCTGATACAAACAACCATGCCATCCGCCACGTTAATTTAGATACACTGAGCGTCACAACTCTAAAATTTCCTGGTTTGTGTGCGCCAGATGTATGTATTCCTAATTAGAAGTAAATCGTGATTTTATAGCAGATGGTAACTGAGAGTAATAATTATTACAAAAACTCAACGTTAAAGCTTATTGCTTTTCAAAAATGGTGTGAGTTAAAACTTATACGGGGCGAGCGCTAAATCTTGATAAGCACGTTACAAATGTAAACAATTACTCAGTTTTCTTATCAAGATTTTAATTGATTTTATGTTAAGTAACTGGCAAAATATGCAGGAAAGTAAAGGCAAGTAGCTATTTACCTGACCATTCCCGTTATAACGACATTGGTGTTGATATGAGTGAAAACTTTATACCTTTAGACTCGGATGATGTAGTACTTATAGGAAAATCCACGTTTAAAGTTAGTATATTACAAGAGTTACTTGATAAAGAAATCAGGAAGAAGTTACACCAAAATATATATGAATATAACAGCTTAGAACCAGGCGTTTCAATGCTGGAATTTTTAAGTCAAATATCTTTAGGGGAAAGAAAGATCAATTTAAAAGAAATAGGATACAATTATATCACTGATTGTCAAGTTTTAAAAATTGGTGACAGTAGTTGGCAGAATGGAAAGCTAAAGATTCAGATATTTATATCAACTATGCATCACGATAAAACCCAAATTTGTTTGGAATTTGGTGGTGATGAATCTTTTGAGAATGATTTCCTTTTAGACGAAATTTCTAAAATCATCTAACCGTAAATAATGATTTTTAAAGATATTAAAGGTAAGTCCTTAGCTATTTAGTAGGAAAATAGACATTAACTTCTTCCAGAAGTCGGGTGTCTTGACACTCTGCGGGTGTTCTAGCCACGGAGAGTGTTAAGATATTGCTGTATTACTCCCGAACTGCTAGAAGAACATGGCTCCCTCTCTGTATACGCAGAGAAAGAAGGTAAAAAATATAGATAATCTTAAACGAGCGCTGTGGGGAGTAGCCATATTGCTCGGGTTGAAGCGGGTACACACGTATGCCCTACCAAGGGTAGTGATATCTTAGTGGCGATTATTTTAGGCGTGACTTTTTTTCAGTCCAGAAGTAAGTTTTAATGTTTTGTCTAACATTGTTATTATACAACAAATTGCATTATTCTCGTTGGTAGCCTTTCACAGTTCTTCTAAATTTTACTTAGGCCTTTACGCGAAGTCTCCGGGAGAGAGTACACTCGTGACCGAGCGAGTGCGCCTTAAACTGTTTTTATGAGCCAGTACTGTAGGAGGTGAGACCAGTGCTGCGGGAGGGTTTCCCTCCGCAGGCATCTGGCGATCTTCGCAGCGTTAGCGAGTCTTCTCCCAAAGGGAGACGCCAAGGGCGAACGAGCGTCACCCGTTAGCGCAGCGTTAGCGCTAGCGCAGCGTTAGCGAGGCACGAGCGTCAGGGGTTAGCCCGACCTAGGTATCTGGCGTCCCCTGTTCTAAAGAACAAGGTTTTCAACGGGTATTCTTAGTAACAGAAATATTAATAAGGCACGTATCCCAATGCCCCATCAAGGGTATAGCACCTGACATTTGCTTGACATAAATCCGACAGATAAGATGCATAATAAAGAAACTAAACTTTTCCGTACTGAAGCGCTAGAGCGACTGTCCTCACCCGAACAACTAGATCAGGTGATGCAGGTCGTTAGGCCCCAAGCCTGGATGCCCTTAGTTTCTATGGGCTTTTTGGTAGTTGTGGCTGGCACTTGGAGTGTTGTCGGGCGTATTCCACTCACTGTAACGGGTTCTGGCGTGTTGTCTCGACCTCGTAATGTAGTGCAATTTCAAGCACTTGGTGGTGGTCAATTGTTAACCTTGAACATCAAGCCAGGAGATGTTGTTAAGCAGGGTCAAGTACTCGCTACAATCGACCAATCTAATATCAAGCAACAACTACAGCAAGAGAAGGCAAAGTTTGTCCAATTGCAAGAACAAAACCAAGACACGGAAAAGCTTCAAAAGCAGCAAATAGCGTTGTCACAAAGAACTCTTGAACGACAGCAAAAAGACTACGAAGAAAGCCTGCGTCGGGAGTCAGTGTTACCAACACTGCACTCGGAAACGATTAGAGCATTAGAGCAAAAACGACAAAGCTTGGAACACAGCTTGTCCAGAGAAAAAGTAGAGCCAGTACTCTACAAACAAAATCTGGCAGCACTTGCAGAAAAACGTAAAAGTCTCTTAGAGCGTTCATCACAACTGAGTTCATTGTTGCGAACCTTAGAAGAACGAGTTTCAACTCGTCGTAGTCTCTTTGAGCAAAAAGTTATTAGTCAAGATACTCTGCTGCAATCTCAGCAGGAATTGTTGAACCAAAAGGCGCAAGTGTCAGATATTCAAACGCAACTGAAAGACCTTGAAGTTCAAAAAACCAATGCGGATCGAGATTACCTGCAAAATCTGAATAAATTTGATGATATAAACAATAATATTCAAGAAATTCAAGTTCAAAAAACTAATGCGGATCGAGATTATTTGCAAAATTTAAATAAACTGGACGAGATTAAAACTAAACTTAAAGATATAGAGGTCCAAAAAACCAAACTGGTTCAACAGAATTTAGAAAAGTCTATCAACAAAATAAATCAAATTCAGGAAGTGAGACGCAAGATTGCTTCTTTAAAGCTGCAATTAGAGCAAAATAGCCAAATCATTAGTAAATATAATGGTCGAGTCTTAGAAGTAAGTGGACTCTCCGGTCAAGTTATTAGTCCTGGCAGCCGTCTTGGATTAATTGAAGCTGAAGATCCATTAGCTCAATTAGAAAGTCTTGTTTACTTTGCTGATAAGGATGGCAAGCTTCTAAAACCTGGTATGACTGTACAGGTCACACCTAGCGTTGTCAAGCGCGATCGCTACGGTGGAATTATTGGAGTCGTCACGAAAGTTTCTCCCTTTCCTGTAACACTTCAAGATATCACAGCACAAGTCGGCAATGAAGACCTCGCAAAGAGCTTTGCTAGTAGCAATGCCGCTCGCGTGCAAGTCTTCATTCAATTACAAAAAGATCCAACAACTGTCACCGGATACAAGTGGTCTTCCTCTAGGGGTCCAAATCTCACCCTCTCATCAGGTACAACTACGCAAGTCCGAGTTAAAGTTGGAGAAGTCGCACCTATCTCTTACATCATTCCGATTTTTCGCTCTTTGACTGGGATTTATTAAAGTAACAGCGAAAGTTCTTTCTTCTTCTAATTTCTAACTCTTAAAACGAGAGGATACGAAGGTAGGGGGTAATCAATTTGGTGTTAAGTAGGGAACTATGTAAATAATGGTACTTTCATCAGAAGACGCCTGAGTCCCGCAGTGCTGTGCTTGCTACGCCTTTTTCATGAATAAAAAGGTCTGTAAGCACCCGATTGCTCCTTAAAGACTCCCACCTACTACCTGCCTCTAGGTCAAATCAACTAAACTATGCCTTTTGCTTTTATTAATCGAATTTTACAGCGATCGCAAACAAGTCGCGTTCGTACCCCCACATTACTGCAAATCGAAGCAACTGAATGCGGCGCGGCTGCTTTGGGAATTATTTTAGGTTACTATGATCGCATTGTCCCTTTGGCAGAACTACGGCGCGAGTGTGGCATCTCGCGAGATGGTAGCAATGCCATGAATATCGTCAAAGCTGCCCGAAACTATGGATTAAACGCTAAAGGTTTTAAAAAAGTATTATCCAGTCTCAAAACCCTTCCCCCCCCTTACATTGTCTTTTGGAATTTCAACCATTTTCTAGTAGTGGAGGGTTTTGGAAAAAATTGCGTCTACCTTAACGATCCTGCTACGGGACGGAGGACTGTTTCACTAGAAGAGTTGGATCGTGCTTACACTGGAATCGTTCTGGCAATGGAACCTGGAGCAGATTTTCAGAAAGGAGGTCAAAAAAATAACATTATTTTAGCTTTAAGCAAGCGCTTAAGCAACTCACGCGGCAGCATCCTGTTCTGCTTTTTAGCAGGGTTGTTGCTGACAGTTCCTCGGTTAGCTGTGCCCGGTTTTACTCTCAGGTGTTTGTTGATGAAATTTTGATCTCAGACCGACAAGACTGGATACGACCGTTAGTGTTAGGAATGGTTCTCACTGCTATACTA
>JAQYWP010000153.1 GCA_029379285.1 Rhizonema sp. PD38 | reverse complement strand
TCGCCATTGACACCAAGTTGTGTTGATCTTGAGGCAGAGCTATCCCTATTGACACCAAGTTGTGTGGATATTGAAATGGGTTGAGTTAAAGATTCTTTCTGGCGTAAGGAAGACAGGACTCTTGGACTCAAACGTCTTTGCCAACTGAACTGCTCGTTGTTTGAGTAGAAAATTTCTTCAAGAACATTTGCCGCCAATACACCTAATGAACGAGCAATTTCAACCGCTTCCGAAGAGTCTCCCAATATTTCTAAAATGCGGAATAATTGAGCAGCAATTAGTTTCTGCTTTTCTCGCAGGGTTTTTCGCAGCAAATTATAAACAGGTGTGTGCGGTGCTGAATTGTCGAGGATCTGACAACGCACGGCTAAGTCTTGCAGCTGTATCAATAGCGTTTCTGCTGTCCGCAACAGTGAACTGTCTTGATTAAACATTTCTGTTAAGACTTGGTCCTGTTCATCTGCACTGATAGCATACTCTTGTCTCAATGCCATGATTTGCTTTTGCCTTTGCTGAAATACCTCTTCGAGGGATTTGCCACCTTCCACATGTTCTAGAATTAGCAACTCTAATGCACGTTTATAGCTCTCTATCCGCAATGTGTTTTCGCGGCTGAGTTGTTTTTGGGGATCGAGTAAGCTGGAATCTTCCACCCCAAGTTCTGATAAGACAGCATAATGCTCATCTTCAGTAACATTCAACTCCTTACGCATATCCCTCAGAACTTCTAAACTCTCAGCAGATTTCACATTTCCTTCTTCTAAAGCTTCGCGCAATACTCCTTTATAAACTCCCACGCGGTCTACATTGTTGAAATTAGGCAATACTTTCGCCAGAACGTACACTTGTTCTGGTTCCAGATCTTGTAATGAACGTCCTTCAAGCCACTTTGTCCAATCTACTGCAAGCTTATTCAATTGCCGACGTAAATTACTTGCTAGACTTTCACGGGCATGAAGTCCTTTACTACGCCTCAAGGTGCGATACAGCCACAGACTGCTCACACACACAATAAATGCATTGAGGACGAGGATTGCCCAACCTGGTAGCAAGCCAATATTAGGGCGACCACCGAACATGTAGAATACATTGAAGGAGACAAAGGTACACATTGCAAAACAAACGTGCAAAACCTGTTCCTCATTCACGTATTTGTTACTCCGCTTTAGATAAGCCTTATAAAGATTTTCTAAAAACAGACAAACATAATAGCTAGCTGCACCAAAAAAAGCCAGAGTCAAGGGAGATGCAATAATTTTCGGAATCGGAATGGCGTGATTGAAAATGTAAAATCCCGGCTTAAGGAGTGTGCCTAACTGCCCTGGTTCATGAGTCCAAGAACCAGAATAATAGTAGTCCCAGTTACCCGCGTATAAGAAGTAAAAAACATAGAATCCCAGCATTAGACCAAAGTATGCATAGAAGACAAGCTTTTGATCCGGCTTGTTTATTCCTTCCCAGTAGGAGCGTTCTGAGTCAATATCGATACATGGCGACTGACAACTTACACAAGCACTTTTCTCTTGCCCAGAACTATCAACAGTCCGACAGGTTGACTGAGTAATACTCTGGAGTGGCTGAAGATGGGCTTCAGTGCCTAGTAAACCTCGTGGACCAGTATAAAACAATTGTACGGGTGCCATTGGGCAGAAGTACTGACACCAACTTCTTCCCTTAAACAAATAGCCCACAGCGATCGAACTCGCAATTGTGAAGAGTAGGAAAATCGCCATTGCCAAGCGATGACCATTCACAAATAAAATTCGGATATTCAAGCCTAAGTAGAACAGAAAGAATTGTAAATATAAGTAATTGCGACCCAGCCAAGAATCTTTCTCTACCGCAGCCAATTCGGAACGAACACTACCTGTATCTGGATTAACGACTTTGCGCTTGCGTTGTATCCCCAGTGCCCGTGGAATTTGAGAGAAAAAATATAGTGGACAGATCCGCCGCCAGACCTCATGACCTAACAGTAGCAAAATCATGATTCCGATTGGCAGAACTACTGCCCAAAAGATCCGTGCACCCAAACCGTATGGCGTTTGCGGTAGACACACAGACTGAACTTTGACACAACTTGATGGATCTAGATACTTCTCCGGATGAAGACGAAAAGGACTGAGAAGATTAGTGGGTTCGGTCAACACACTAGAGATGGGATCGTAAAGTAGGGAAAAAATTAAGGTCAGCCAGCCGATTGCTAGAACCCACCTGACCAAGTGCATCTGTCTTTCTGGAAGTTGAGTAATCATCTGTTTTAAAGTTTACGTAGAAAAACGTTAACACTCAAGATTTTTGTTGAATCGAGAACATCGATCCTTAAGTAAAAACGTTCAGGACAACCTTCTCTTAAAACTTTCATTTTGAGAGTTTCGCTCAAATCCATTGATTGCAATCATTAAAACTGCTCTCCCTGCCTGCGCCAGTCCTAAATGATAAGCATTTAACCGGGCACATGATACAAAGGAGCCATTGCTTGCTATGAAGTCTTTGATAATCTAACACTCAGCACCTAGCTTTTTGAAGTCAGGTGTATCACTCTAAATCTGTGAAAATTGCTGTATACTAAGTAGCGGTCAACGGTCACCTAGATAGCTCATAGCTTACACCCATATATACTGATGAAAGTTAGCTTGTTAGACGATCTGATTCCAGAATACAACTTTGTTGTCAATTTCGGAAGCAATTATTATTTACAACACTCTGTTAGTGGTGCTTGAGCAATTTCCTCCAAACCCGCAGTACGCAGTAAATCTTCCCAATCAGTCGTTAAATCGTTATCCTTAGGATGTTCTCGACGTAACTGCGCTAATGTTGTCAAGGAATCTTGAAAAAGTCCAGACATTGCGTATATAGCAGCACGCTGCCGAACATCTACAGATACTAATTTCTTCTTCAATTCTGGATCTGGCTCGATGCGTTGAATAGAACCTTGCAAAACAAAGTTCGGACTTGGGGTAGTGCGTACACAAGCCACTGACAAAGACCAATGATAAGTTTTATCAATCTTTTGTTCAGGTGTTGACTGCCGGACACTGAGGTTGACAATTCCAGCTAACCCTTGTAAGATGAAGTTTTGTTTGTAAATTGTTTGGTAATTTTCATCTTGCACAACGAGTAACGCTCGTGCAGAATTTTGTGGAATGTAGAAAAATAAGCTAGGATGCTCTACTGTCGTTATTTGAGACTCATTTTTAAAAGGAGTCAAGGCAGTGACTGGTGGATCGCCTTGAGTACAAGCTTGACCCTGTGCTGCTCCTAACTGAATATGTCTGCCTGGCACAACTTTTTGAACCATACTATTGCTTTGATTCAATTGATCGCTCATTCGAGCAGTATTCTCGCTAGCTCCTCCTAAGGCTGTTTCATGTGTAGATCGTCTCAACGCTCCCCTCGTTCCTGCTGGTACCAGCCTCGTGGGCTGACCAAGCTCGGGTATGTAAATGAAGTAGCGTATACGCGTTGCTCCTGGCTTTTGATCGCGTGTTATATAACTTTCAATATTCTTCACCGCAACCGTTGCATAGCGATCATCGCCTCTTGCTAATAGTGCCTGTTTAAAATAAATCAATGCTACAGGGTAGTTTCTCTGTTTTACAGCATTGTAACCCAATTGCATATTCTGATCATAATCGCGATGGGACTGGATTTGTGCTAGCACGTTCTTGGGATCTATGACTACTAGTTTCATTGCATTTGAGCCAACAAATATGACCAACGCAATAATGGAGGCGATACAAAAATATTTGATCCAGAATTGGTGTTTCACGGCTGATGGCGCTACTGATGTCTTTGTTTATCTACAAGGTTAGTTTCTAGCATTTCGGAATTAAGAATGCTTAGTAGTCATATTTACATTTTATACAAATGTATCAGGACTTTTCTCAAAAAATACACCTTACTACAGGTAGTTGTGAAGTGCAACCACTTCCGAAATATTAGACTATGAACGATTTCAAAAACCCCTTACAGATGATAAGCACACATCTCATACATAATTTATGTCAGTTAATCAAAAGTATAAATTGTACAATTAATTCAATTTTTGGGTATAATTACTGATTATTAAATTGTAAAGATTTATGTGTATCCAAAAATTAAAATAAGTTTCACAGCACAGCATCTCAACATTCGCGGATATACTTAGTTTCCTTTGCTTCAATTTACTTAGTGTTTCTATTTTTGTTTAAGTTTTATCAGCCAATTCATTTCTCTTTACTCAAGAATAGACTCGAATTTGACACTGTAGTGGAAATATTTTTCAAGCGCCAAAAACGAACAACCGTCTTCTTGAGGCGATTGTCCGTTTTTGTCCCTCTCGTCGAGAGCGATGAGCGCTCGCACCTTAAAATACTCCTTATCGTCGAATGAACTCCCTCATTTTTGTGACAGTCATGTACTTTCCTGTTTAACTGTGTTCATCCCAACCCCATCCAATTGCTTTGATGATGAATGCCAATTAGAGCATTCTGATGTTATGGGATATTCAGGGCTTGGCTTAGCTTTGAAGAATTTCCGAACTTCTAGTGAGGAGAGTGTCAGCAGAAATCTTTTGAAATAACCACTAATTTATCATTCATAATTCGTAATTGAGGTAGAAGCTATTGGAGTTATATATGGATAGGCAAAACTGCGTTTAAATCTTTGATTCAAGTTGGTAATGACTAGTGGGAAGAAATTCTTATCCATTCCTGATTCCCAACTACCCACAATTAAAAGCGGTATTGTATCAATAGATAAAAAAAATTTCCATACTCCTTAAGGTTGGATAATTTTTCGTATAGTATATACTTATTTACATACAAAGTTTTCCCAACCTAGTATGGAAAGTAACTTCTCCCACTCAATAAAGTAACAAGGTTTTCGCAACACGGCTATTTATATGAAAACCCAAAGACAGCAAAGACGTCGGACAAAACTGTTGACTGTGACAATATTGAGCTTATCCTGGCTCTTCAGTTGTACAGCGCTACAAGCTCGAATCACATCGTTATTTAAAGTACCTGCTGATTTAAATGCTCCTGGCAGGCGTGTAGCAGGTGGATCAAGGTCAATGGAAAGTTGTTTCTCAGAAAATAAACATCTGACTGCCCTAGTGCCTCAATCCCACATCATGTTGACAACAGCAGGAAATCCTGTCTTCTACTTCTTTATTCCCAAAACTGCTGCACCCACAGTAGAGTTAGTTCTACGCGACGATCAAAATCAAACCTTTGTCAAGCAATCTTACAAGCCTAGCGCTCAAGCCGGAGTGGTAGGCATTCCCCTTTCAAAAAAGCCATTGGAAGTAGGAAAGGTGTATCATTGGGTATTTTCAGTGATTTGCCATCCTCAAGCACGTTCCAATGATAAGGTTGTTGAGGGTGCTATCAAACGCATTCAACCAGAGCCCCAACTGGTGAAGAAGTTGGAAAACGCAACTCCTCAACAGCGTCTATCTCTTTATGGACAAGCTGGTATTTGGCAAAATGCCTTGATGACTTTGGCTGAGTTACGTTACTCTCATCCTGATAGTCCAGAGTTGAAAGCTCAATGGCAAGCACTGTTGAATAGTGACGGTGTAGGTTTAGGTAAAGATGATGTTACAGCCGATTCGGCGGCTATAGTGAGTGAACCTTTACTTCAAACAAAACTTGATGAAGTCCAACAGAGCAAGTAAAAAGCTTCTGCTTTGAAAAAGGCGAGTGTGTCGTAGGTTACATCTACACAATATGTGAATACATGCAATATGATGTCAAAACTACCCCTATAGGAGTGGAGAGTTAGAGAAAGCTCATGCATCACGGAGCGTATCAATAAATTTTTGATGGTACAAGCCTTTAGATTCATCTGCTTCTGTCAAGCCAAAATCAGTGCATCCAATTTTCGCTCTTGTAAACGATTATTGGGACATTGTATATGCGTAGTTAATCTTCAATCACTCCCATTCCTATTTTTTGCAGCTGATTTCAGATTGCTATTGTTGCTTCTCAAAACTATAAATTTTCTGAGTCTGTAACTTTTCGTAACAAACTGATGAAGGTAAATTACCTGGTAATAAGCTTTGGCGATCCAATTGTACTTGCAAGTTACTTAAGGGATCGACACCAGGAGAAATGAGAAATTCTATTTTCTGAATGTAAGGTAAATTTGCTATTTTATCTAAAAGTTTGGCGATCGCCTGTACGTAAGGATGCTCGTTTTGTTTATACCAGTCATAGGACGCCAGTCGCGGTTGATCGAAACCTAAGTGTACTGTCAATGATGGGTAATCGAACAAAGCAATAGCAAGGGGACGTGCTTCTTCTTGTATTAATAAGTCGTAAGTTTTTGCTAAATGTCGCAGTTTCTCTAAACGTTCGTATCGTTCTGTCAGTGCATCTGGATCGTCTTGCCAATGAATAGCCACCGTCACTAAATACGTTTGCAACAGCATATGGCCAAGCTTTTTAGCCTTTGTGCTCAGGTAATAGGAATTGTAGTCATTTGCTTCAATTAACAACGGGACGCGATCCACGACCTCTAATCCATACCCCTTTAAACCCGCAATTTTACGGGGATTATTGGTAATTAAACGAATCTTACGTACCCCTAAATCCATCAGCATTTGCGCTCCCATACCATAGTCTCGTAGATCAGCAGGAAATCCCAAGCGCTCATTTGCCTCTACTGTATCCAAACCCAAATCCTGCAATGAATAAGCTTTCAACTTATTTACAAGTCCAATTCCGCGTCCTTCTTGGCGTAGGTAGACAACAACACCTTGACCCGCATTATCAATCATTTTCAGTGCTGCTTGTAACTGCATTCGACAGTCGCAGCGTAGAGAACCCAAAGCGTCTCCCGTGAGGCATTCAGAATGCATTCGCACCATCACCGAACTGTCGTCAAATTGAGTTGGTTCGCCCTTAACAATGGCAACGTGTTCGGAATTATCTAAAGTGTGGCGATAAGCATAAATTTTAAAAAGACCGAATTGAGTCGGTAGATCGGCAACAGTTTCCCGGAATATTAAGCGATCATGCTCAAGGCGGTAACTGATTAAGTCCGCAATACTGATAATTTTCAGCTTGTGATCTCTGGCATACTCGATTAACTGAGGCAATCTTGCCATCGAACCATTACGATTTTGAATTTCACAAATGACTCCAGAGGGGTACAGTCCAGCAAGTCGGGCTAAATCAACAGCAGCTTCCGTATGACCTGCTCTTTTGAGTACACCTCCAATCCTCGCCCGAATTGGGAAAATATGACCCGGACGAGTTAAATCTGAGGCTTTTGTTCCTGGGTTAATTGCAACTTGGATGGTGCGAGCACGGTCTTCGGCTGAAATACCTGTAGTAACACCTAAGTGAGGTGCAGCATCGATACTAACAGTGAAAGCCGTTTGGTTAGTGTCTGTAATGTTACTTACCATTAATGGTAAGTCGAGTTCATCAAGACGATCACCCGTCATTGCCAGACAAATCAACCCCCGTGCTTCCACCGCCATAAAATTGATCGTATCTGGAGTAGCAAATTGGGCAGCACAGATTAAGTCACCTTCATTTTCTCGATTTTCATCATCTACCACAACAACGACGCGACCAGCTTTCAAATCGGCTAAAGCGTCATCTATCGAATCGAATTTAAAGGTTTGATTTGAGGACGTAACGTCATGGTCAGCCAGTGTACTATTGGAATTCTCCTTAATACTGGCATCAGGTTCCCCGACATATTGCGACTGCTTTATATTGTTAGGCTGCGACACAAACGATTTCTAGCTATAAAAAGTAAATTTTTTTAACAAATTCTTACCTTAAATTGTAGCTCTTTTCAACGAACTCAGAATTAGAGTAGCAATGATTCGGTAACATGACCAAAAGTAGGTAGTAGATGCCATGTCGTCGTCGAGTATTTCTACTCATGGCTAGGGGCACAGTCCTCAGTCATGAGGTTCTCTCGCTACTTCCGACTAATTAAGCTGTTCTTCAGATAAGGATTTCATAAATTATGGGCAATTTGAGACGCGTACCCTTAGGGATTGTTGGCGCGTCAGATTATGGGGGAGTGCAGTTGGCAAGACTACTAATGGATCATCCTGAAGTAGAACTTGTCTATTTAGGTGAAGATAGTAGTGCTGGCAAACAATTTGCGGAACTCTACCCACATCTAGCTCATGCAGTTAACCAACAAATTGAGCCAGTAGATCTAGAAATGATTGATCATCATTGTGAAGTGGTTTTTCTGTCTTTGCCGAACGGTCTAGCTTGCCAAATGGCCCCGCAACTTTTAGAAAAAGGATGTAAGGTACTGGACTTGAGTGCTGACTACCGATTCAGCGATCTGGCAACTTATACAACTTGGTATGGCATACACAGAAATGATAGTGTCACTGCAGCACAGTCTGTTTATGGATTACCTGAACTGTTTCGCGATCGCATTGCAGAAGCACAGTTGATTGCTTGTCCTGGGTGCTATCCTACTGCCAGCCTCTTGGCTCTTTCTCCACTCCTCAAACAAGGGTTAATAGTACCAGAAACTGCCATTATTGATGCTAAGTCCGGCACATCTGGTAGCGGACGTCAACCGAAAGTTCACTTGTTGCTCGCCGAGGCAGATAGCACATACGCCTACAGTGTTGTTCGTCACCACCATACCCCAGAAATTGAGCAGATTTGTAGTGACTTGGCAGGACACGAAGTCACAATCCAATTTACTCCACACTTGATCCCGATGGTACGTGGTATTCTAGCAACTGTGTATGCAACATTAACAGATCCTGGTTTGGTACGAGAAGACCTGATCACGATTTACAGAGCTTTTTACCGTAACTCTCCTTGGGTAAAAATTTGCGAACCGGGCGTTTATCCCCAAACTAAGTGGGCTCGTGGTAGCAATCTTTGTTACATTGGTATAGAAGTTGACCCGCGTACTGGTCGCGTCATTGTTATATCAACAATTGACAACTTAATTAAAGGTCAAGCGGGTCAAGCAATTCAGTGTCTCAATATCATGATGGGTTGGGATGAGACTTTAGGTTTGCCGAAGTTGGGATTGTATCCATAATTAATTGAAAATTAAAAAAGGAAGACGATTATCTCCCTTTTTAATTTTTCATGAGTGAATTTTTAATTCATCGTGGTCCCAGTCCTACTTTACCTGCATAAAGTGCGCGATCGCCTAGTTCATCTTCAATCCGCAGCAAACGGTTGTATTTTGCCACTCGTTCGCTACGGCATAGGGAACCAGTCTTAATTTGACCGGCACGGGTGGCTACAGATAGATCGGCAATGGTGGTGTCTTCTGTTTCTCCAGAACGATGGCTGATCACAGAGTGAAAACCTTTGCGAGTTGCCAAGTCAATTGTTTCCAAAGTCTCAGTCAGCGAACCAATTTGATTGAGTTTAATCAAAATGGCATTAGCAGCTTTTAACTCAATACCTTTTTGTAAGCGCGTAGCATTTGTGACAAATAAATCGTCTCCTACCAACTGCACGCGGTCACCCAATTGTTGAGTCAGCAACTGCCAATTTTGCCAATCTTCCTCATGCAAGCCATCCTCTATCGACACAATCGGGTATTGCTCCACCAGCTGTCCGAGATAGTCAATAAACTCAGTGGGAGAGTGAGGTTTACCGTCATAAACATACTGCCCATCCCGGTAAAATTCACTAGCTGCCACATCTAAAGCTAAAGCAACTTCTTCCCCTGGCTTGTACCCTGCCTTCTCAATAGCAGCAACCAGCAATTCTAAAGCTACCTGATTTGACTCTAAGTTAGGGGCAAAACCACCTTCATCGCCGACACCAGTCAGTAAACCTTTCTCATCCAGCACTTTACTGAGAGTCGCAAACACCTCCGCACCCCAGCGCAAAGCTTCTCGGAATGAAGGAGCTCCGACAGGTACAATCATAAACTCTTGAAAATCAACGTTATTAGCTGCATGGGCACCACCATTAATTAAATTCATTAACGGTACTGGCAATAAATTTGCCAAAGGACCACCGAGATAGCGATAGAGAGGAATCGCCAAAGACTCAGCCCCAGCTTTGGCAGCAGCTAAAGATACCGCTAAAATTGCATTAGCACCCAGATTAGATTTGTTAGCAGAACCATCTAAGGCAATCATGGAACGATCTAGCAGTTCTTGATTGAGGGCATCCATATTCAACAGCTTCGGCGTGAGTACCTCTTTGACGTTTTGCACCGCCTTGAGTACACCTTTACCTCCGTAACGAGCTTTATCCCCATCGCGCAATTCGTGTGCCTCAAAAGTGCCAGTGGACGCACCACTGGGAACCTGCGCCAATCCTACAACACCGTTTGCCAAATGCACTTCTGCTTCTATAGTCGGCCTACCTCGCGAGTCCAGAATTTCACGGGAAACAATAGCTTCTATTGCAGTATCAATCATTTGTTATTTGTCCTTTGTCCTTTGTTCAGTGTCTCTTTTCACCAATGACAAGCGATAAATGACGAGTCACTCATAACTCTTAACTGCATTGGTCGCTCCATCGATAGCATAGGTGTTTCGGAGACTAACTAGGCTGAGATTAACGAAGATTTTTAGGATTTGGTCAACGAAGCGGCAAGATGCTTGCTGATGATCGGGAAGGGAAGCATTCTCAAACTTTCTGTTCAATCCCTTACATTCACCCTCAATATCGTTTGATAGTGTCGTGATCTGTGGAGGTAAACAAGGTGAGGAAAAGAACTGATTTTTCTTTCCTTGCCTTCCCTGCCTTCCCCTACAGACTTACTGTATCGAGAAAAAAACAATGACTCAACAGAAAGCTAACCCAAACCCAAAACCCATTCCCCCTGGATATCTCAATATTATGGGTTATGTGGATGAATCAGAGGTAAATGGTCCTGGATGTCGTGCTGTGATTTGGGTGCAGGGGTGTTTGCGCGAGTGTCCAGGGTGCTTTAATGTTGAATCCTGGTCATTTGAGACGAATCAATTAATGTCCATTGAAAGTCTTGCCCAAAAAATTTTGAATAATCCTCGCAATCAGGGAGTGACGTTTTCTGGCGGAGAACCCTTTTGGCAAGCTTCTGCATTAGCTTCTCTTGCAAGTAAAATCAAGGCAGCTGGACTCAACGTCATGTCTTTTACTGGTTTCACTTTAGAACAGCTACAATCCCAGTCTGCTCCAGAGGGCGCTCAAGCTTTGCTCGAACAGTTAGATATCCTGGTTGATGGTGCCTATGTCGAGTCACTGGCAATTAACTCACCAAATTCTCCTGTCTCTTCCAGCAATCAAAGAATTCACGTCTTCAATCCAGCTTTACAAGACCAAATTACCTGGGCAAGCGATCAGATTGAGGTTCATATTTTCAAAGATGGTAGTCGCATCGTCACTGGCTACAGAGGGCAACTCTCTAATTTGTAATTCTTAATTGTTATCTGAAGCATAAATGCGTGTGCATGGATAACAATGCTCTGCATTTGGCAATCAACATGGGACTCGTCTTATCCCTTGCAGTATTGTGTAGAGATGTTTCCTTGAACGTCTCTACATACATGTACCTTATTGAATTAGGAGATAAACGGGTGAAATCGCTTTCTGTAAGTCCCTTTTAAGGCTTAGCCAAGAAGTCAGGAGAAAAATATATACGTTGCTTAGTTTTGAATCTGTTTCGTCACTTACCTTCTTCTGTTCCCTTCTCGGTAAAATGTTGATAGAGGACACTTTCTACCAGAGGCTCAGAGTTCATATGCGCTTACTACACACAATGCTACGAGTTGGCAACCTGGAAGAATCGCTGAAATTTTACTGTGATTTTCTGGGAATGAAGTTACTGCGTCAAAAAGACTATCCAGGCGGAGAATTTACTCTTGCTTTTGTTGGCTATGGTGACGAAAGTGACAATACAGTGCTAGAACTTACTTATAATTGGGGTTCAGATAAGTATGACCTAGGCAACGCTTACGGCCATATTGCCATTGGAGTCGATGATATTTATGCTACCTGTAATGAAATAAAAAATTGTGGTGGCAAAGTCGTGCGGGAACCTGGACCTATGAAACATGGTTCCACTGTCATTGCTTTTATAGAAGATCCAGACGGATATAAGGTAGAACTCATTCAACTGGGAACTCAGGAAACTCATAAACAAGAGTCGGAAAAGCAGGCTGTAACTCAATCTTGACCGAAATAGAGTCGCGATCGCGAACATTCCTCAATGCTAGTAAATTAACGCCTGCTCCCGCCATCGAAAAAGTGTGCAACGAGAATACTGACCGCGCATTGTTGTTGCGATTCAGACTACAATATATTTAAC
>JAQYWP010001053.1 GCA_029379285.1 Rhizonema sp. PD38 | reverse complement strand
CTAGTATACTACAATGATGAGCATCTCAAAAGCAGACATTTACTATTGTGCTGAATTAAACGCAAGCATAAAAGTATCTTTTAAGTTACTAAGAGATACAGGGTAGACTATAAGTTTGGATGTCACACTTATTTGAGTAACTGTTAATTATGAAAAATTAAGGGATGGATGGTCGAGTGACTCATACTAGCGTAGCTTACACGGCAAATTTAGGATTGCCAGGTTATTATTACTCTAACCCTCAGGTGTTTGCACAAGAGATGGAGACTATATGGCGCAACACCTGGCATTTTGTTGGTTGGGAGAAAAACTTACCAAGCCCAGGTGATTATCTAACTTGCACGATTGGAGAAGAACCCATTTTTGTGATTCGTCAGCCTGATGGAAAGCTGCAAGCAATGCACAATGTCTGCCCTCATCGAGGAGCGCGTCTTCTTGAAGGACAAGACAACTGTAGATTTATCCGTTGTCCATATCATTTCTGGAACTTTAACCTAGAGGGTCAACTTACAGAAGTTACACAGCCACAACTGTTTCCAGAAGTAAATAAGTCTACTATTCATTTACTAAAAGGGCGAGTAGATACTTGGGGCGGGTTGATCTTCGTTTCCCCAAGCCCAGAAGGGGAGTCATTAACCGATTTTCTAGCAGGTATTCCAGAACACTTCCAGCAGTATAACCAACTTGGGAAAGAACTCATAGAAGTCGCCCGCTACTCTTATAACCAGCCTATTAACTGGAAGATACTTGTTGAAAACTATATAGATTTCTCCCACATCCCATTCGTACACCCTCAAACTTTAGTTAAACAATGGGGAGTAGATGTTCAAAATAACCTCGACGCTACTCAGGCGGGTCGTAATTGGACATTTGAACTCAGATTTAAAAATAAGCCAGAAGAGACACGATTCGATTTTTATATTTTTCCTAACCTAGCAATTGTCGTGGACAGAAGCCAAGTTGAGGTTTGGCGTTTTCAACCGCTATCTTCTGAACGTACAATTATCGAAATTTTCATGTGTCAGACTTCAACTCAAGCAGAGTTATTTCCCCTTGTAACTAATTTACAAACCGATTATGATCAGTTTATGGAAGAAGACTTTGTTGTGTGTCGTAAGATACAGGAATCAGTTAACTCTCGAGCCTACAACGCAACTCAATTACACAACATAAACGGACATGCAATATCTAAATCTCAGCAAGTGCTCGCTAACTTTCACAAAAATGTGGTGGAAGCTATGAACGTTGAAAAACAATAACATACCTTGTCTGAGATGTTAGGCAAGGCGATCACCTTCACCAAAAAATCACCCTTTCTCACAGCAGCTGAGATAGATATAGCAATCCTAAATAATTTGCGAAATTTTCTCTCTCTCTTTATTTCCTTGGCGGTAGCCTGCAGCAAGCCGCTCCGCGTCTAGATTCCAAAAATAATTTTCACTTCTCATCTAGGATTGCTATATGACATACGAACATGCAGATTTGATAGCCCTTTACCTGGACTACGATTATTTGCAGGAAGGACTCGACGGGCACAGGTTGTCATTAACAGAAGCGCTGGCTGGAAAAAAGCTCGAACTTTACTTAGAAGACAACACAAAACTCTTTATCGATTTCCAGAGTGCATCCCAGTTGAAGTGGGGGAAGCTAAACGAGTCTCCTAGTCCTAACAGTAAGTTTCAGTATCGCTTCTGGAGTAGAAAACATTACCTCACTTCCACAGTTAAAAGCATTACAGCCTTTCTCAATTATTATCTGTATAGGGTTTATTTTCTTATTAACGCTGACCAACCTTCGAGGGATAAGGCAAACGGGATCAGCCGTGTCGCTTCCAACCTATGCCTTCATTGCTAGTATTTTGATCATGCTCGGCGTGGGTCTGTTTCAGCAGGGTACTGGTCAAGTTCATGTTGCCTTCCCAGCCGTTAAAGCATCAGAAAACATAGGGATAATGTTGATCCTCAAAGCATTTGCTCAGGGTTATGCAGCGCTTACCGCGATTGTTAATTTCGTGGCTGAGTTTGAAGAACACCACCCGGATACTTCCACAACAGTAATCATCCCATTGGCTGTCACCCGTCACTGGTGGGAGGAGATATTACATAACCAAACAGCCTTTTTCCTTAAGAATGCTTTGCAGTTTAAGAGTCAAGTAGCGATTACCACCGTCAGGTATTATTTATAATTTCGTCCCGAAAAACTTGGTTAAAAGTTCCAAGGCGATCGCGTCCTGCACTCTCATTTTTTTCAACTTTTTCAAGGAGACTTGCTGGCAAAACTCTCCCGTTTAAAACCACTATGACGAACTGCCAGATATTCCAAGAATCTCAGCTATTTGTTGGAGTAGTAGTCAGGACAATTAAGCGCTTGTTCGGTTAACACAATAGAGGGATGTACCGCACAATTAAGATAATAGTTATCCTTAAAATATCGACAGTTCTTACAAGGAACTTTCTGTAATCGTTTGCTGGTTAATTTTTCATTTGGTTTAAACTTCCGGACACTTGAGAGAAGAATAAAAAATCCTATTAAGCAAATAATGATTGAGCAAATAGAGGCAACAACCTCATGTGTAGTGGGTGTGATTATAATTTGTGGCTTTATTGTCTCATTCTTTACCTGAGATACTGTTGCTGTTACCAGGCTTGCCTGATTGAAACTATGTTCTGTTAATACATAATTTGGCGATAATCCTGAATTATCCATATTTAAGAATCTCTAGCTATAAAAGTTCACTATTAACCTTGTGATCTCAAATTTTTGAAGAAAAATAGCCAGTTATTGCAACTGTTATGCCCTTACATATTTGCTAAACTCAAATATCTAATGATCAGCAGTGAACTGAACACTTCCATCGTGCGGTGCTGCTACATCATGCCAATATGATCCGACGCGGTAGCCAAGAGGGGCTACCAGAGTAGTTGGATTGAAAGGATGTTGACACACGATACCAGGCAGTACTAAAGGCATTGTCAGAATAATACTTTATCAACTGTGACTAACAGTGCAGTAGCTCCAAGGAGAGGTAATAACTACAATCTTGTGAACCTGTACCAGTCCGCAGTATTGGGATCTGCCCTTAACACTAGCTTCGTGTTCCTGCTTCATTTGTGGAACCAGCAAAGTCAAAACCCCTGCTGCTAACCAGGCGTCCTGTAATAGGAGTGAACCTTTCACAATAACAATTGATTTAGCAGGGATAGCGCGGCGAGCTTTAATCCTTTGCCCACCGATAAACAGAGTTTCTGTAAAAGAGATGAGATTGTTAAGAATCTGAATGTCGCTAATCTGACCTTTAAATTGAGTTGTAATTGGAACACCTAGGTCTTTAATCATTTGAGGGTCAGGTGCATGTTCAGAAAAAAAATAAATATTCATGTGTTTGAC
>JAQYWP010001052.1 GCA_029379285.1 Rhizonema sp. PD38 | reverse complement strand
CCTTTTAAAGCTGAGGAAAAAAAAGATTGCCCGTTGATTCAGAATGCAGTAAATATATACAAGTCCGTCGGAGGACAGATTCAATTGATTGGGATGACTGGGGGTGGTACCGATGCTGGATTTGCCTCGGAGTCTGGTAAGCCAGTGATAGAAGGATTAGGGCTACCTGGTTATGGTTACCACACTGATTCGGAAGAGTGGGTAAAGATTGATGCTATCCCACGCCGACTATATCTATCAGCAAAGATGATAATGAACGAGGTGACAAGGCCGTAAGGTACTTCCAAGAAATAAATTTCCAGCCGTCAAACTCAAATCTCTCGTCGTAATCGTAACCCACCAACACACAGATGGAAATTTATTTTTCTGGATCTCCTTAATGTAGAGGTTCGGACGACAAACGGGTGTGGTCAAAACTTGTTGGTAAGTGAGCGATCGCTTAATATAGTCAGCCCAATGATAATGATAATCAATTAACGGGGATGGGGAGCCCGGATTTCTCACAAACTTTGCGATCGCTATTACCAACTCTTTATCCTGCATGGATTTTGGGCGTTTTAGACCTAAGACAAATCATGACAGTATGTTGAAAGGGTATTTTATTTGAAATCCAGACAGGGTAAGCATTTTGGGCTTATTTTTAGAGACTTTGTGAGAAATCCGGGTACAGGAATTTATTGGTCTGCGTCCAGATGCCCGTGAGGTAAGGAAAGCGCTAGCCGTAAAGCTGGTTTATCAAGGTTACTTATATGAGGAAATTCAAACAATTCTAGATGTCTCCTTGGGTTCGATAACAGGTTGGAAACAGGCTTATGAGCGTCAGGGAATAGATGGACTGCGCCTAAATCATCAGGGGAGAAAGAGTTACTTGAGTGGCGAACAAAAAGAAGAAGTATTGAGTTGGCTGCAAACAAAGAACTGCTGGGAGCTTGGGGAATTGGAGTATCAGCTAGTTTTTGAGTATGATGTAGTTTATGAGTCAAAACAAAGTTACTATGATTTGTTCGATGCAGCAGGAATCAATTGGAAGAAAACGACAAAATGAATCCCAAGGCCGACCCAAATGCTGTTGCAGAAAAAAAAAAGAGATTGAAACCTTGCTGGCAAACTATCGAGAGGAAATAGAAGCACGTCAGCTCAGAGTATTACTAATCGATGAGTGTCATTTAATGTGGGGAGACTTGAATGGCTATGTATGGGGAACAAGTGACGAAGAAATAGCAGTTCCGGTAGTTAATGAACGAGAAAAACAGACATACTATGGTGCAGTTGACTATGTAGGAGGAGAACTGCTGCTTAAAGCATACGACAAGTGAGAGGAATTAATGGCTGATTGGGTAAGGTTTCAATGGGGTTGTGGATTTGCTAAAACCGTTTTCCGTGTAATACTTGGAAAAAGCTATGGAAGATTAACCGTGTATTACACGAAACTGAAGTCCTGTTTCCACATGATCTCTTACCGTGTATTACACGAAAGAATCTGAGTTTATGTAACACACTCGCTGATAGATTCCGTTCATCCATGTAATACACGACAGTCTTCTGCTTCTCTTCTTCCGCCTCCCCCACGTATTACATGGTATCACTACAATCAACTCCTCAATTCGGTTTTTCCTTACCCAGTCAGGCATTAATTCCTCTCGCCCTCACAGGCAGGAGCGAACAAACAGTTTTGAGCAGAACCCGGAAGATTCTATTGACATGATGTCCTCTGTGCAAGTGTCGCAGTTTGTAAATGCTGGCTTCTCATTGTTTCCTATTAGACTTTTTTACCCCACCGTATTATTTCGTAGTCTTGTTCAAAAATCAAATAGGAGTCCTATAGTCTTAGTTCTATTGCTCATTGGACTTGTTCGAGTTTCGAGTACAGGAATAGCCTTAGAACATAGCATATTTTTTGTGGCTGCTATTTACTGGTCCATCAGACTAGTTGATGTCATACGTTTAGCTTTGTATCAACCTCGCCCAAAGAATACAAGTATTGAGGTGAAAAATACTCAATTTTTAGCTTAGTTAGGACCAACCCTTTCAAGGTGACCAACGAAGATACGTTGTTTCAGTACTACAATCTTGAATCCTTCGCTCAGATTTTGGGCTTTTTGAAGATTGAAATAACCAATCTACGTTCCAAATTTTACCACCTTGAAAGGGTTGCTTAGTTAGGACTTACGCATTGACAAAGTAGGCAAAAAATGTATTAGGTGTGAGTGAGGAAATTTTCAGGCGATCGCTAATTAATTGGGACATTGAAAGACGGATAATTTACGTCTAGAGCGTCTCAGAGGGTTCAGACAATTCGAGCGACTACCAAACCATCCACCGCTCTGACTTTTCACGGGATGTGGAAAAGGAAAGTTGGTTCGCGACGCTGCGCGTCTTGAAAAACATTTTCTTTTTTAGTGGGCTTTAGACCCACAACTAAAGTTTTTATTAACATTTCTTACCTTCTGCCCTCTGCCCTCTGCCTTTCTTTGTAAAGAGCTAGAGCGAATAAAATCTCAGTCTGCTAAACTGCAAGAAACAGGACCGTCGATTGATAAAGCGACAGAAGTATTAATGGATCGTGAAATCACTTCCATAAAAAGTTTAGAAGTAGACGAGGATATAGGGCAAAGGGAACCAGAGCCAGAAAAATTCTGGTTACCGATGCCACTAGATTTAGATGAGGATGAGAAAGAAATCCTCTTAAAGTATTGGTTTGCAGCAGAAACACTAGGAGTAAATCCAGAATGCATCGACCTACAAGATGCAATCAATGGTTATCCTCACCGTATAGAGGATGCTTTTCTGTGCTTATTGGAACACAAACATAGAATAGAGGACGGCGACCACGCTACAAATTTCTTAAGAAAAGCGTTTGTCCTGGGGTGGAAGCCACGCAAGTTTCAAAGCTTTGAGGAAGCAAAGCGTGCCTACCAGAATCTTCTGTCCGGCAGACGAGTGCGCGAAGAAAGCGATACCTTGGTTGTAAGGTTACCTTAACCTTCCTCAACGGAGATTACGGCGAGATCTGATCGCTGGGGCGAACAGAGAAAGTACCGATTTGTGCAATTCAAGAAAGTCCTAGCTAGATAACAAGCGAGTACGGCTTTACAGCCGTTCCTTGTGACAACCTACCAAAAGGACAAGACCATGGCAATCTTCTTCGACGGCGCAACCGACACCCTCGCAACCTCCGTACTCAATTCCATTGAGTGGCGTATCCGATACAACGTGCTGTCAGGCAGCTGTCCTGACAGCCACGCTTTTCGGCAGGTTGTTCCTAACGCTGTGGACGCCGACGGCATAGGGGTGGAATCTGGTAGCTTCCAGATCGAGTCAGCGCCCATCGCTGGTTCGCAGGTGACGACGATAAGCTGGTACTCCGACGAGGGAACTATCAGGCTCCGAATCG
>JAQYWP010001051.1 GCA_029379285.1 Rhizonema sp. PD38 | reverse complement strand
CTATAATAAAATATGACCTATTTTTCCGACTTTCGGTTGCGTCCTTTGTCGTAATTTAGATAACAAAAGGCACAATTTTTTTCCAGTTTCCCTAGTAAGCTACTTAATCTGAGCAGCCCTTCAAGCAAGGTAAGTGGCTGAAGGTAATCATATTTTTTATACAGTTTTTTTTCCTCTGTTATCTACCCTGCCTTGACCAAAAGGGTACACACCGTCTCCACCATACCAACGGTTGGTGGTCTTAAATCAGTGGTGGGTCCAAGCCCTTACTGTATTTTCCTTATACCTTAATTATTTCTGCCTTCTTCAACCAGATGCAATTTCCGCCTCTGCCTTTGTTTTGACTCACTCATTCTTCATATCGAGATCACCGTCAACCAACCCTTGCATGTGAAAAACTTATAGGTTAAGGTGCATCAATATTAAATTAATTTGGACCAAAAGCGGCAATGTCAGCTATATTCCCTTTCTCCAACTTACTTTAATTTGCCTATTTCCGTACTTGGTATTACGCAAATAAAATGTACTGAAAACACATTAAATTTGCCTAAAACTGGGCAATCTAAAAAAAGCCTTTAGCTGTCAGCTTATATGACTCAACGACCTGATATTTATCAAATTCCATTCGGGACTAACGACTAATTGCTAATCGCTAAATGCTTTCTTTAGAAACGCATAAACAATTTTTATTCTATTGAGTAACTCGTATGTTCAACGCCACTGAAATTTTAATAGATGCTTTTGTCAATCAAATTCGGGAAGGCTACCGCCGTACCTATGGTTGCTTAAAGACCGATTACCAAGATATCATAGCCTGGGTTGGTAATATGGCTTTGGAAAACATTGCCAATAGCGATGCCTTGTATCACAACGTTGAACACTCCATCCTCGTGACTCTTGTAGGACAGGAAGTTTTACGCGGCAAACACATCCGCGAAGGTGGTGTTTCTAGTGAAGACTGGTTGCATTTTATTATTTCTTTATTGTGCCATGATATCGGTTATGTTAAGGGAGTTTGCCGACAAGACCGTGAGGAAGAAAGACTGTATGCTACGGGTAAAGATGACAAAATGATTTCACTTTCGCCAGGTGCTTCTGATGCGAGTCTCACACCATATCATGTTGATAGAGCTAAACTATTTACTGAAGAACGTTTTGGTGGTCATAAGCTGATAGATTCTGAAGTTGTTAAGAGCAATATTGAATTAACCCGCTTTCCTGTGCCTGCTGTAGAAGATCATCAAGATACAAATAGTTTTGCCGGCTTAGTGCGTGCTGCTGATTTGATTGGACAATTAAGCGATCCGCGTTACTTAAAGAAAATTACGTCTTTGTTTTACGAGTTTGAAGAAACTGGGATTAATAAAGTTCTGGGTTATTACACCCCTGCTGATTTACGCAATAACTACTCTAAGTTCTATTGGAATGGCGTTTATCCATACATCCAGAATGCCCTACACTACCTTTCCCTAACACAGCAGGGAAAACAAATTATTGCTAATCTATACTCGAATGTGTTTGTTGTAGAACACGATAGACGTCTTGAAGATCATCTGTATTTAGAGAATTTGGGAGTTGTAGAGACACGCAATGGTAAGTCTGTAGAAGCGCGGAGTTAGGAGTTGTAGAGAAATTTCAATCAGCGCGCGCATCTGTACAGGAGGCGCTGTTTGTACGAGTGAAGAGTTAAAAGTTATAAATTATCAATAAAAAATTTACGCTCTTTATAGTTTATAATCAGAGGCTTACAACTCATAACTTCTCACAAAAAACTTCTATGAATTGGTGGCAACGACTCAAGAAAAATCCTTTGGCAAGATTTGGGGCAATTTTGCTGTTAGTTTTCTATGTGTCAGTGATTGCAGCTGATTTTGTCGCCCCTTACGATCCTTATGCCTCACAGCCTAATGGTTCGCTGTTGCCACCAACGCAAATTTACTGGACTTCGCCATCAGGACAGTTTATTGGTCCTCATATTTACCCGACGACTCAAGGAAACACAGATTTAAAAACAGGCGATCGCAAAATTATCGTAGACTTCAAAAAGCCCTCACCTTTAAGGCTATTCGTTAAAGGATCGGAGTACCACTTATTTCAGATGAACTTACCACTACCCCCTACATGGGACGAAGTAGAAATATTTCCCGGTATCCCCTTAGATTGGCATTTATTTGGCGCAGCTGGTGGAGCGAAATTTAACATCTTGGGTACGGATGACCAAGGACGCGATCAATTAAGTCGTTTGCTGTACGGTGGTCGCATCAGTCTATTTATAGGTATTCTGGGAGTGGCTATTTCCTTTCCCTTAGGGATGTTAGTAGGAGGAATATCAGGCTATTTCGGTGGCTGGACTGACAGTATTATCATGCGTCTAGCGGAAGTTCTGATGACCTTTCCTGAGATTTATCTTTTAGTTGCCTTAAGTGCTGTATTACCGCCTGGACTTAGTAGTAGCGAACGCTTTCTCCTCATTGTGTTGATTACTTCGTTTATTGGATGGGCTGGATTAGCACGAGTGATTCGTGGACAAGTCCTATCAATCAAAGAGCGAGAATTTGTCCAAGCAGCACGATCTATGGGTGGCAAGCCACTTTATATCATCGTCCGTCACGTTTTGCCACAAACCGCGACATATCTAATTATCTCTGCCACGCTTGCGGTTCCAAGCTTTATTAGTGCAGAAGCAGTACTGAGTCTGATTGGACTGGGAATTCAACAACCAGACCCATCTTGGGGTAATATGCTATCCTTATCAATAAATGCCTCAATTTTGGTGCTGCAACCTTGGCTTATTTGGCCTCCAGCTTTATTGATTATCCTTACAGTGTTAGCTTTCAACTTGCTAGGTGATGGGCTGCGAGATGCCCTCGATCCCCGCAGTATACAAAGGTGATTGCAACACAGATTTTTCATGACTAGATTGTAAAGCATATTTTAATTCTGCTTTCAAAAACTCATTTTTGAAATCAAACCGCATATATCCCTTTAACGAACAGAACTCAGGAGTCAGGAGTCAGGAGTCGGAGAAAAATAGAACGAATCGCCGAACTAATCTCCTGTACGAATGACTCCTCCTCAAAGGGTTTAAATCCCCACCGTCTGCACGGTGTCTTCAACGAGTTGGGGTTTAAATCCCCATCTCGTCTTCATTCTGACGAATGACGAATGACTCCTTCTTTTTTAACCTATCTTTTTCTTTATCCGTTAAATTTATTTTGGCAAATAAAGGGTATCTATAAGCATCACAGACATCATTTACCCAAAACTCTGTTAAATGGTTGCCTACCAAGAAATGGTGCTGGCTTTAAGAGCTTTGGTTGAAAAGACAAAAGGTTACGCATTGCCCAATACGGTTCAGTTAAGACATTTATTCGTTGAGACAGCAGGGGAGATGGGGAG
>JAQYWP010000152.1 GCA_029379285.1 Rhizonema sp. PD38 | reverse complement strand
ATTCACCTCTACGCGGATCAACAAAATGCATAACTTGATTGTTGTCATTGTTGATGAACTCATTGACAGTTTCATCGAAGAGAGCAAGTGCGAATTTGTCAGTGAGTTTGCTGTACCCTTACCACTCAAAGTTATTGCTCAGCAGTTAGGTGTGCCGCAAGCAGATATGCCCAAGTTTAAGCAATGGTCTGATTCTTTTATTGCACGCCTAGGTCATATGCTCTCTAGAGAGCAAGAGATCGAGTGTGCTAAAGATATGATTGCTTTCCAGCATTATTTTTGTGATGTCATAGCGTCTCGCCAAAAACAGCCTCAAGATGATTTGATCACTGACTTGGTACAGGCTAAGGTGGCTCAAGAGCGATCGCTCGATATTGCTGAACTGCTGAGTATAATTCAACAAATATTAGTCGCAGGCAATGAGACTATTACCAGTGCGCTTGCGGGTGGGATGTTGTTGTTAACAAACAATCCCCAGCAGATGAAGTTGCTACAAACAGATCTTTCCCAGCTAGAGAACTTTGTTGAAGAAGTTCTACGGATGGAAAGTCCAACAGCGGGAATGTGGCGAGTGGTGACGCAAGATGTCAAACTAGGAGACGTTGATCTCGAAGCTGGATCTTTGGTCATGATCCGCTTCGATGCTGCTAACCGCGACGCCATAAGATTTCCAGAGGGTGAGCGTTTCGATGTGTGCCGTCGTAATGCTAACAACCACCTATCTTTTGGTTATGGTACTCATTTTTGTTTAGGCGCTACGCTTGCTCGTAAGGAAATGCATATCGCCTATAAGCATTTGCTGCTAAGGCTTCAGAACATCCGTTTGGCGGAAGAAAATTACCAGTACTCGCCGAACATACTCATGCGGGGACTCAAGTATCTCTATATTGAGTTTGACAAAGTAGCATGAGATCTGTGCATTTCATTTAAATCCCAAATTTATTAGTATTAACTATAACGTAAGAATTCAGCACATAGGAGTCGGGAGTAGGGGCAGGTTTTACCGATGAATTTTGGCTATGGTAAGTTATCTAATTAAACCTGCCCCTACAGGAGTCATATCATGTCCGGTTAATTAACCATTATTTCCCTAAACACGCTCACCCCACCCCCAATAAGTTCCTTAGTCCCAGCATTGTCTACTTTCCACAAACTCAAAACCTGACAAGCACTCACTCGCATCGGCGTGACGGCAGTCGGGAGAGGGTAGCTATGTAAGGTGATGGATTATACCGACAATTGAATGCCTTCTGCCCTGCCTTGCCCATAACGGGACCATGCAAACGTATTTATTCGGAACAGAAGGAGGAAATCTGTTACGATGAGCTAAACAAACTTCATCGCCACCCCATTCATACAGTAACGTTTGCCCGTAGGTGCAGGACCATCATCAAATACATGACCTAGATGTCCACCACAGCGATGGCAATGCACTTCAACTCTGGTCATAAAAAGCGAATTATCTACAGATGTGCCAACTGCCCCATCGATAGGTGCATAAAAACTAGGCCAGCCTGTGCCACTGTCGAATTTAGTTTTAGATACAAACAATGGCAGATTGCAAGCAGCACACACATAAGTACCTTTGGCATATTGCTTGTCGAGAGGGCTGCTGCCAGCAAATTCAGTCCCCTGTTGACGCAGCACACGAAACTGTTCTGGTGTTAAAATCTTACGCCATTCTTCGTCAGTTTTAGTAATTTCAAACTTTTTTTGTGCAACTGCCATAACTTGCGGTCTACCTGTTAAATATTGCGACAACCATGCTGTTCCTAGCATTGCTGCACCAGCCTGTAAAAAATACCGTTTCTTCATAATCCAGTTACATTAACCGCCAATTACCAGTATGAGCAATAACCCTGAATCAGCCCTGATAGCATCATTAAAATTCGATAAGTGCCTTGATGAGCAGCCACGTAATCTCTGAAAGCGAAACTACGAAACATTTACAAAACTAAAATTGCTCTATGATCTAAAAATCGCCCTAAAGCTAGTGTAGATTGGGTTGAGGAACGAAACACAACAAATAAAGATAAAATTAGAAGCAAATTCAAATCATCTTAAGCGCGATGAAAATATCAGCATTTCAGCAAGTCATTGAATCAGTAGAAAGTTTACCCTTAGAAGATCAAGAAATCTTACTCGATATCCTGCAAAAACGATTACTTGAACGGCGACGAACTAACTTATACCAAGAAGTTAGCGAAATTAAACAAGAATTTGCCGAAGGAAAAGTAAAATTTGGCTCAGTAGATGAATTCTTAGCAGAATTAGATCAACCATGAAAATCGGTTGGACACCCAAATCTCTTCGTGCTTTTAAACGTCTCATGCGAAAAAACCCAAATCTTAGACCCTTAATTGAACAAACATTACACCAGTTAGCCGAAGATCCCTTTCATCCTAGCTTACACACGCATAAGCTCAGAGGCGATTTATCAAATATCTGGTCATGTTCAATTGATTATAGTTATCGTCTTTTGTTTGAATTTGTGGAAAATCCTGAAGATCAAGAAGAAGCGATATTACTCATAAATTTCGGATCTCATGATGAGGTATATTAGTTGGCCTAATCTGATAAGGTACGGTATATGGTTGGTAAACCCATTATCATAAATTATAACTGTGGATTACGGCTTAGAATAAATCGAATAACCATGTATTTAATAAAAGATGGGGCTTCAGGCGTGCCGTGAGAACAATTGCGTGTAACTATTGTTGCATTTTGAACCAGAGCAATGGACGCAATTCGTAAGTCTTTTTCAATTCTCTTTTTTCCTAAAGCGTTGGAGCTTTGCTGTAAAATTTGACAGAGGTTTTCGGCATCTTGTTCAAAATTCAAAATAGTGATTACCTTGAAGAACTCTATGGTTTCCCACAACTTGGTGTAAAGATGAGTAAGCTTATTAGCTTGTGTTGGGTTATTTAATCTCCCAGTCCAACCATTAAATAGCTCTTGCACAGTAATCACTGTAATTGCGACATCATTAGAATGCTTTGCAACTTGGGCAATTATTGACTTATTTCCAGCCAGAAACAGTGACACATGGTCAGTATCGAGAATCCACAAGCTCATATATCGCTATTATCTTCGCGTTCTGCTCTAATTTCTTTGATGATTTCCAGAAAATCTGGATCGTCCTGAAAAATTCCAGCAAACTTCATCAAAGAATTCTCTCTTAGGATTGGTTGTACTGGTACTGAAATTTTAATAATTTCAGCTTTGGCTAAACGTTTCTGTAATAGCTTCTGAACTTTTTCCACTGCACCTTGTTTAGTTTCATCTCTTATTTGGCAATCAGGAACTTCTAAGACAGTAGCTACAGTAAAACCATTATTTGTACTTTCTAATAAAATATTCTAGTCATCCATAAGATTTACCTAGATCGGTTTGATTTTGATAAAGTTACATTTTGTTTCATTCCAAGTCTATCTGATTTTTCCAAAAAATCTGTACACCGAACCACAGTCCGACGCTCATCACTATGTATCAAAATATGATGACTTCCACGCACCTAGCAACATCAAAACCTAGTTGTTGAAATAGACAACGATAGGTATGCATATCTGCGTTTCGGTAACGGTAAACTAGGTAAAATGCCTGAAGCACAAACAAAATTTTCTGCTACCTATCACGTAGGTAACGGTTCATCCGGTAATCTTCCAGCTGAAGCAATTTATTACACTGTATTTTACAATACTCAATCTAGTGGTTTCACGATACAGCCGCACCAGCCGTTCCCTACCATAGGTGGGACAGACCCAGAATCCATAACTCAGGTAAAATTATTTGCACCCCACTCATTTCAGGAAAACTTACAGCAGGCTACTATGGCTGATGATTACGCTCAAATAGTGAACAAGTCTTTTATTAACTCAGCACGACTGCGTCGTTTTGCAATGCTTAATTTAAACTCCAGTAAAATGACTGGGTCTAGTTTCCACTTGAAATGACACTCAACAAACAGCTTGTTGTCGTCTCAACGAGGAAACTAGACCCAGTATAATCTTTTCCGAAATCAGAGTTTAGAATTAGCGTCTGCCACGCTTAGGTACTAGGTTCAAATAATCGAGGTCATGAGCTGAGACTCGTTGAGCGTAGTTACCTTGAGTATTGACAGATGCTGCCATGTCAGCATATTTACGTGGATCGCCTTCTGGCAGTCGCCGTTCTTGAGACTTGCGGCTGTAGAATTTGTCCAGAGTGAAGCGCCAGTCGGTAGCGACGGTGCCAGCTTTTTCTTGGAAGTCTTCGCCGTAGCGAGGAGTGTCCAAGTTAAAGGGACGTGCTTCCATGCGCTTGCGTTGGTAAGGCACGGTGTTTTCGCCAAAGTTGTCGTTATACTCTTGACTATCTATGATGGCATTCACAAAACCATCAAAGCCCTTGGTTCCAATCACGATTGACCAAGCAATCTCTTCTTGTTTGTTGTAAGGTGCACGACCTAATAAGCGCTTGAGTATAATGTCTACCAAACGGTAGTTATTGTTCACTGAGACAACCAAACGGTAGAAAGCCTCGGATCTGGCTAAACCACGGATGAAGTCGCGTACGGAAATCGAGCCGTTTTTCACCTGGGATTCCAAATTCTTCTGGCGGTTGAATCGGAGGATCTCATGTTCGCTAAAAACTTGACGATATCCAGCCCAAATAATGTTCTCTATATCAGTATAAGTACTGACATCTTCAGTTCTGTAGATATACGGAGTATCTTCATTCAGGTCTGCTTTACCAAAGCTCTTAACCCGTTGATTTTGACTGCTGGGTTTGTATTGAAGTAGTGGCAGTGCCATACTCGATTTTTCCTCGTAATTTATCAAAAATTTAAACAAATAACTAAGCTCTTGTTGTTTGTCCTTGGTCGTTTGTTACAAATGATTAATAACTATTGACAAAAGATGTTCTAAACAAGTAAATAGACAAGTCTATTTACATAACAGCTTAGCTAGGAAAACAGAAAGAGGGTTGATTGCTCAATATCCTCATTTTATTTTGGATTGGGGATTTTGGATTTTGGATTAATCAGTTATTATTCAAGTCCGATTATTTAAAGTACTAATCGGAGTAAACAATAATCGCTCAATCGCTCAATCGGTCTACCGCAACGACGGGAAACTGGCACTAGGACTGATGGAAACAGGAACACCTTGTGCTGTTATATCTCGTGAGCTATCTGGAATTTCGATGTTAGCAGTACTAACTGGTTTGGGGTTAACTGTCTTGATTTGGATGGAACTAGCCATATCCAAGAAGTTATTGATGTCGCCCCACTTATAGCGATCGCCTTCTTGCTTATCCCGCCAGTAATTGGCATAGCGAGGCGTCACCAAATTGAAAGGTCTATCTTTAAAACGACGGCGTTGGTAGGGAACTGTATTCTCGCCAAAATTGGTCTGATATTCTTCACTATCTACCAAAGCATCAACAAAGCCACTAAAGCCTAAAGTCGCAATTTTAATCGACCAAGCAATTTCTTCTTCTTTATTGTAGGGCGCACGTCCTAGAAGCCGTTTGAGAGTGAGTTCCACAACGCGGTAGTTAGAGTTTGTTTCCACCACCAAACGCCGATAGCTTTCAGACTTTGCCAAACCCCGAATGAAGTCGCGCACGGTAATTGCTCGATTCTTCAACTGAGATTCTAAATTGGGCTGACGGTAGAACTTCAAGATTTCGTGTTCACTGAAAACTTGCCGATAAACTGCCCAAATTAATTCCTGGATTTCGCTCGTTGTCGGAGAGTCTTCCAGACGGTAAGATCTCGGACTATCTTCGCTCGGCACTTCGTAACCAGCAACACGCTGATTTTGAGAACTGGGTTTGTATTGTAGTAGAGGTATTGACATGATTGTTAGTTATTAGTTGTCGGTGGTTGGTTATTGGTTGTTAGTTATTAGTTGTTGGTTGGGGCGGCTTTATTCGTCTAACTTGTCGTATGGAAACGCAAAATATTGCGAAACCTGTAGGGGCGGGTTTAATTGTATAACTCGCCGTCTGGAAACGCAAAATATTGTGAAACCCGCGCGTACAGTTATTTTCATAACCACGTTCCTACTAACTACTAACCACTAACCACTAACATTTAAGTGGTTTTGTTACCGGGAATGTAACGATAAGGCAAAGCTGTTTTTACAGGTTTTACAGTTGGTGGGGGAGTGGCTTCGCGGGACATATCAGGAATTTGTACATTCGCGGCATAATTTCTTGCCTGATCGCTTGTCCGTTGGTAGTTTAGTCCACCTGGTGCAATACTTGCAGCCATTGACAGAAAGTTGCTGGGAATGGCTTGCCGCACTCCACGTTGTACCGATTCCCCACTACGGACAGCTTTGTAGAAGCTTTGCCCTGATAAATATTGTCCCAGTTGGTGATTGCGCCAGTAGTCTGCGTAGCGGGGATTCACCAAGTTAAAGGGTCGATCTTTGAAGCGACGGCGTTGATAAGGAACAATATTATCGCCAAAGTTCTGGCGGTATTCTTCACTATCTACTAAGGAATCGATAAATCCATGCAACCCTTTTGTCGCAATGACAATTGACTGGGAAATTCGCTCATCTTTGCCGTAGCTAGCGCGTCCTAAAAACCGTTTGAAGCTGATATCAACTAAACGATAATTATCGTTGGTTTCTCCTACCAGTTCCCAGTAAACTTCAGACTTGCCTAGTCCTCGGATAAAATCTCTGACAGTAATTGCCCGATTTCTTAGTTGAGATTCTAAGAAAAGTGGACGATGCTTCTCTAAAATTAAGTGTTCGCTGAAAATTTGCCGATACCCTGCCCAAATTATGGCATCAATATCTGCAACTGAGGTTGTATCAGTTAATCGATACATTATCGGTGTGTCTTCACCGGGTACTTCGTAGCCTTCAACACGCTGATTTTGCGAGCTTGGTATAGAATGAAGCAGTGGTATGGACATCTTTACTTTTACTGTTTTTTATGGTAGCAATGTGAGTAGTTAGGGGTTAGTGGTCAGTGGTTAGTGGTTATGAAAACAACTGTACGGGCGGGTTTCACAATATTTTGCGTTTCCAGACGGCGAGTTATACAATTAAACCCGCCCCTACGGGTTTCACAATATTTTGCATTTCCACACAACGAGTTATATAAATGAAACCCGCCCTCACCAACAACCATCTATTTGTGCCACTTGCACGCGGGCAGCAACTGCCTTATCGGCATCATTTGCCAGCATTTCCTTAAATCTAGCCTGAATTGGACCTTGCAGATCAGGTATTTTCGCTAACTCTTGCAAACCAACTGTCGCAGCATAACGAATTGACCAGTCTGAGTCTTGGGAAATGGAAAGCAAAGTTTCTATTGCTTTTTTTTGTGCTTTTGGGCGTTCTGAAACATCAAGCTTGTGCCAGTGCAGAAAACCCAGTCCTTTGGCAGCAGCTCGACGGACGCTTGGGGCAAAGTCTGTGGCGGCGGCTGTTAGTAACAAATCGAGAGCACGAGGATCTGCGATCGCCGCTAATGTACGAACCGAGTAAGCCCGTGCCCCATAATTGTAATCATCAATTTGAGTGAGCAGATGTGGCACTGCCACTTCTCCCAACTCTATCAATCCAGCAACGGCCACCACTGCTGCAGTTGGGTTGTTATAACCAAACACAGCTATCAAGGTGAGAATTGCTGCTGTATCTTTTGCTGCCGCCAATTTTTGCACTGCCGTTACCATCGAAGCTGGTGAGTCAGCCTTAGTAACAGCATCAATTAATTGTTGGGTATCAGTCATCAGTCAAAAGTTAGTAGTTAGTTGATGGTTAATAGTAGGGGCGGGTTTAATTGTCTCACTCCTCGTCTGGAAACGAAAAATATTGTCAAACCCTCCCGTACAGTCGTTAATGGTTAATAGTAGGGGTGGGTTTAATTGTCTCACTCCTCGTCTGGAAACGAAAAATATTGTCAAACCCTCCCGTACAATCGTTAGTTGATGGTTGTATGCTCATAGTTTTAACGACTAACCACGTTCCTACTAACTACCTGCCTACGAACTGTAGTATGATTACAATAGCGAATCCATCAGGTTTATCACCCTGATGGCATCATCAGAAAGGGATTCATCTAACTCCATAGAGAGTTGATTTTCTAGCAAGCCTTTCAGGGCAATAAGTTTGAAGCTATTTTCTACCGCCGCTCGTGCGATCGCATTGGCTGCTGCTAAATACCCTATAGCACCCAAATCACTCAAGACAACGCGGCGCAATTTTAAATCGCTAATGTCCAACATTTTCACTAAATACTCCCCATAAACTGGTTCGTGTGTCAGTTGGTACATTGCTCGACTTGCGGCACACTTGACTCGTGGAACTGGATGCTCTATAAAAGGTTGGATGAGCGGAATAGCCTTAGTTTCACCAATGGCTCCCAAGGCTTCTATCACCGCTTCATAAGGCTGAGTTAAGTGTGGTCTTCCCGGTACTTGCACTCCAGCTGCTACACCTCCATCTAGCAATTGCATCAATGCTGGCGCTGCGTCTATAGCTCGGAGCATTTCCAGAGATTGGGCTGCTGCTTCCCGCACGTAGAAGTCAGAGCATTCCAAGCACTGAATTAAGCCCGATACAGCTTTCATATCGCCCAATTTCCCCAGCGCTCTTGCGGCATTGCGTCGGAGAGGATAACCTCCCAGTTCCGTTCTGTCGGCTTCGTCCTCTAATGCTGCGAGCAAAGCTTCTACAGCATCTGGGAGCCGAATGCGGAACTTCCCCAACCACCAAGCTGCATAATAGCGAAGACCGAGATCTGGCGATCGCAGGTTGGCAATGGCCTGATCCGGCGTGAGTGACGGCGCATTTTCTACAGATTCTTCTTCAGCGCTGGGTTCTCTCATTTGGCTCGTTACTGTCCCGATTCTGCGCTCAATGCCTCAATCTTGACGATTGTACCGCCCATACGGGTAATTCGCTGCATTTCCTCATTCATCCGGCTATATGGCACGGTTACATAAACGCTACCACTGTTACGGATCTCGTAGTTATTTTTGTCATTTTCTTCGTTTTGCCGCAAGCCTACGACTTCGTAACGAAATACTCGGCTACTTGCTGAAGAAACACCACCAGTACCGACTGTCGTTTGACCAAACATACTTCTATCTCCTTTAGTAACAAAATCTTTTCGTATAGGGGGACTGAGGAAATTAAAAATTTTTAATTACATTCCCCATTACGCTGGTGTTACGCTGACGACTTTACCACCTTGGCGCTGAACTTGCTGTAGTTTTTCTGAAAGGCGCTCGTACGGCACAAACAAAGCTGTACTGCTCCGACGTACCTTTGGGTAGCCTGGGCTGAGAAGTCCTGTTACTTCGAGGCGGTAAATGCGATCGCCTTCTCCCACTGCGTTCCCTAAATTCTTTTGTGGAGCTACGTCACTGGAGGCGCGGTAGCTCCAATTTTGGTTACTACCAGAAGGACCGACTATGGAGGAAGCTTTGTTAGTTGCCAGCTCGCGTGCCAACCGAGAACCGTTTCCTTCTACCTGAGAGCGATCGCTATTGGCATAACCACGGTACAAGCGGAATATCCGATTAAAACCTACAGTTTTCTGTCCTGGTTGAGTTTCAAAACCACGATAGTAGGGCACTACATTGTCACCAAAATTCTGTTGGTACTCGAAAGAGTCAATGTAGGAGTCGATTTCGATATCGTATCCTTGGTTGTGGTATAAGTCATTGTGGTAGCTTACCTCTGACTCATCGTAAGGAGCGCGACCCAATAAATGCTTGTAGCTCAGTTCGATAAATCTGGTTTGGAAATTGTTGTAGAAAAACTTATTCTTATATAGTTCTGATTTGGCAACGCTACGCACAAACTCCCGTACTGTCAGGTTGCCATCCCGCAAAAGTGATTCTGCGCTCTTGAGGCGTTCTGATGCCATCAAATAGTCGTTACCTAAAAGTTGCCGATAAGTAGCACGAATTACTGCTTCGACTTCATCTTTATTTGCATTAGAACGCAGTTCAATACGAGGTGTATCGCTAAAAGCTTCTGTTCCCAGCCTAGATGATGCTGCTGTAATCGCCATTTTCCTTTTCCCTCCCTTAGGCTGTTTGCTAATTGCTAATTGCTAAAAAGCTAATTGCTGATTGCTAACCGTTAATTACTTATTGCTTTTAGTTGACACTCTCCTGCCTAAAGGATAGGAGATTCTTAAGACTTCGCAGCCCTAATATCCTGATTACTCAGGTTCCCAGGCTCAACACTTTGCCCAAAGGGCGTGCTGATATCTCCTTAAAGTTGTTTCGGGCGTCTACTTTCCCACAGTCCACGGGTAGGATTTTTTTATCTGGTCTGATTAAATTAATTTTTTCTGGATGCACGCATTTGCGTACCCTCATTATTCCCTGTGTATCTTATCACACAAGTTATTTTTGCTCACGGCAGCCTTGAAGCTGATCAGCTTTAAACTCTTTTGCTAAAGCCTCAGAGTTTTCAACATCTCCCTGATAAAACAATGCCCGGAGCGAGATCCAACTGCTAAATGATTTCATCCAGCACTTGCATCCCTCTCCGGGCGGGTTCGCTATCTAGCTTAGAGCGTTGATTGCGTAATCGAGGTAGGTGTTTGCTTCGTTAGCAGCTTGACCGGACAAACCGTGGTTGCCTTTGATGTGCTTCAAAGCTTCAATGTACCAGCTGGGGGACAAATCAAAAGCGCGGTTGATTTCATCCAAACCAGCGATGAGATACTCATCCAATGGACCTGTGCCACCCGCAATCAATGAGTAAGTGACAATACGTAGGTAGTGACCGACATCACGAGCACACTTAGATTTACCGCGAGAATCAGCAGCGTACTGTGGACCGTTGTACTGAGTGGTATATTGATACTTCTGATACACAGCTTGAGTTGCACCATCAATCAAACGCTGAGCGTTGCTGCTCAAACTGCGAGCTGCTTCAAGGCTAGCACCAGCACGCTCGTAGCGACCGTTGATAGCTTGGAGTTCGGTGTTTCCCAAAAAACGTCCTTGAGTATCTGCGATTGCGATTGCTTCGGTAATTGGTGTTTTCATCTTTTACTAGCTCCTTATTTTTTTGTAAATTTTGATCAAGCTACCTAATTGTTAGGCTTTGGAATTCTTTTTGTGTTAATTAGCCTACAGCAGAAGCAGCACGATCAAAGTAGCTAGCTACTTCAGACATCAATTGGCTGCAATCACCTTTGGTGATACCGTTAGGATCGTTAGCAATTTTAACTGCAGCTTCTTTCATTTTCTGAACGCCAACGGCTACAGAAGAACCAGGAGTACCCAAAGCTTGGTAGGTTTCGCGCAAGCCGTTCAAGCAACGATCATCAAGAACACTAGCATCACCTGCAATAATTGCGTAGGTAACATAGCGTAAGATGATTTCCATGTCGCGGAGGCAAGCAGCCATACGACGGTTGGTGTAAGCGTTACCACCAGCAGCGATCAACTGGGGCTGTTCTTCAAACAAAGAGCGAGCAGCATTGGTAACAATGGTGGAAGCATTGCTGGTGATGCGGTTAACGGTATCCAAGCGCTTGCTGCCATCTTTCACTACGTTGCTGAGGGCATCTAATTGCTCTGAGCTTAAAAACTCGCCTCTGGAGTCAGCTTGAGAAACCGTCTTTGCAAATACATCTAACATGGACTCTATTCTCCTAATTTCTTAGTTGAGTGCTGTTTCGATTAAAACTGGTAATGTTTTATCAATTGGGAACGATGTAACAACTGATACTATATCAAACTGTTTCTCAATTCGCCCCATAATTAATACATTACTACGAAAATGCACAATTATGAGAGACTGGAGTAATTTTATGAGAAACGGCAAACTTTACGAATTGATTGCCTTGTTTAACTTTTGTCTGTTATTTAACCCCCCCAGATTATGTTTATACAACGCTATAGGGGCATAATCTGTTACAAATTGTGAAGCAATTAACGGTTTTAATAAGAAAAGCCTCAACTCCTTTACATACAAGGGTTGTAACTTAAGAAATGAAATTATTTTCTTAACAAGACTTTACAAAAAGTTTTGATAACCTGTAAAATATTGTTACTTATATTTTCTTAACATTTTTATAATTCCAGAAATGGCAACCTATCTAAGTTATTGCTGACATCCGTCTCGCACAACAGAGTGTAAAGAAAGATTAAGCAATAATGCAGAAAATATTGCCACCAGTTTTTGGAAAAAGAGCCAGCAAGAGGCAGGGGTCAGGGGGCAGGGGAAAACCCCATCAATAAATGGAGGGGCTTGTGGCTTTGACATAGTATTTCCT
>JAQYWP010001050.1 GCA_029379285.1 Rhizonema sp. PD38 | reverse complement strand
TGGAAGCGACTACAGAGGAGCCGAAAAAAGTGAACAAATACGGTGCTTGACTCCGGTTGACTCCGCTATTTGGCTACTCTACTAACCACTATCAACTATAAACTATCAACTAAGCACGGGCTTAAATATGAATCCCACATTCTGTTTTTCCAGTACCCCGCCAACGTCCGGCGCGTTCGTCTTCGCCTTCAGCGACTTTGGTGGTGATAGGTTCATCGCCAATACTAGGATAACCTTGGTCGTGCAAGGGGTTGTAGATAACGCCATGCTCAGCGACATAAACCCAGCTATCTTGGCGCGTCCAGTTTGCTAAAGGGTTGATTTTCAAGCGTCCTTTGCCATCTAGTTCAAATACAGGCATTTCAGTGCGAGTCACAGCTTGATCGCGACGGCGTCCAGTCAGCCAAGCAATTGTGTTGAGTTCTGCTAGGCTCCGTTGCAAGGGTTCGATTTTTGTTAAATGGTGGAATTGGGCAATATCTGTATCCCAAAGAGCTTCGCCGTATTTCGCAGCAAAAGCTTCGCGAGTGTCTACATCTGGAATTTTGTAAGTATAAAGATCCAGGTTGTAAATTTCTTTGGATTTCGCAACCAATTCTAGGGTTTCTGGAAAGTGGTGTAGTGTTTCGAGAAATACCACAGGAACTGGATGATTGAGATCGTGGTAGAGAATATGGGTAATCACTAAGTCGTCAACGTTAAAGGCGCTGGTTTGAATCAGTGCAGTTGGGATGTTCTCTACAGACCACTCTAGTATTTGTGTTGGATGGGCTTTATCAAATTTATCGTTTAATTGCTCCAAGTCAAAGTTATTACTCTGGGCAGATGCTGTAGCAACGGGTGTCTTAGTCATAGTTTTCGTGTCAAACTCTGTCTTTGCGGTATTAATACTCATCATACACTATATTGGCACACAACCCGGTCGGAATTGTGTACTTGTTTTTTTCGGAAATTAGCACCTTTGTGAGCGAGATATTTTCTTTATTCCTTACAAACACGACGTAGTGTTCTTTCTCCTATGACTGCGTGCCTTGGATGATCAACCAGTCCTGTATCCAACAATGTGACACCAAAAAGTATCGCCCATCCCAAAGCGCGTTGTAATGTTACCTCAGAAATATTTGCGTAGGATGTGATCGCCTGTTGGCGTGCATTTTGATCACTGAACAGCATCCATATAGAAGCAAGATCTGTTGCAATATCACCTGAGGTCATGTCGCCCCAATCAATTATGCCTGTAATCTTACCGTTCTCGACAAGGATATTACGTGGGTGAAGATCTCCATGTAACCATTTTGCCTCAACGTCAATAGATGTGTTCAAAGCGGTTTTCCAAGTGTTCTTGAGCTTTTGAGTTATCAGATTAGTTTTTGTCTCAAGTCTTTGCATTCGTTCTTCCACAGCCGCCGCCCGCTGAATTAGTGGTACGCCGCGTACTGCATTTCGTGGCGCATTAAATGGCGCAGGCATATGTAATGAGCGCAGGAATGAACCAAAGAGTTTTGCCTCATTTGTATGCGGTTCTTCTAAGTCAGCAGATCTACCAGATAGCCACGGTAACACACTCCATCGCCAAGGGTAGCTTTGTGTTGCCTTGCCGATTCTGTAGGGAGTTGGAACAGGTATAGTCAGCTGATATGAGAGTGTAGGAAGCCACGTTTGCTCATTTTCAATGAGTGTGGCTGCTACTTTCCGACGTGGGAGCCTGACAGATAATTGATCGCCCAGTCGAAACATGGCATTGTCCCAACCAGCTTCTACAAAATGAATCGGTAGATACGTCAGATCTGGGTGCTGCTCCGCCAACAAATTGTAGACAAGGGTTGTATCTATTTCGATCTCGGATACTGGTGTTCCTATTGAACGCGATTTTTCATCTGAATTCATATTTGTCTCCTTAACTTAATTATCATTTTTTCAAGATTTGTAAATATGTAATGCCTAAGGAATACTCGCTCAAAGCAAAAATAACGGAGTGTGGGCTGACAAAGGAGATATTAAGAGGCTCTTAAGCGGAAAAGTTCTACTAGGCTTTCGTTGCATCTAACAGACTACTAGGTAACCTTGCTAGGTATTGGTTAACCCATTTCAGTAAATACTCTCATCTTTATTAAGAAAATTTACATAATTTTAAGTTTTACCATGCTTTTATTGATAAATATACTAATCCTGATATTGTGAGTAAATACCTAATAGAACCGGATTATAAAAATGAAGGATTCCAAAACTCCTAACGCATTGGGCCAATCTATGATCATGGGAGCGCTTCTGATGATAACCAGCGCCAGCATCATCACTATCATGAATATCTTCTAAGAAGAAACTGAAATTTTAGTAAAATAACTTTACAAAACCCTTCTTATTCGTGAGAGGGGTTTTAAGTATGACAATTAAAGCTCATAACCAGGATAAGATAAAATCATCCTAGTTCTCAGTACAAAATTTTATATTTAATACTATTAATACATTACACGAAATTAAAAATTCGGCTTGGAAAGTGAAGCGAAGAAGAGTTGCTTGGAGGGTTGGGATGAACCTAAGCGCAAGCCGCTCTGCATCTGCGCGTAATCTTGATAAGCATCAAGAATTTTTGCGCCAAAAACTCAGTACAAGAGTTTTATTCATACCACAGCTTCTCTAAATTTTAGATATAATTGCTGTAGCAGTTCTAAATAATACGTGAGGTTGAATAAAAGCTGTCAGCACGTGGGTGGGAAAATTCATAACTATGTAACGAAATGTAAAACCTCTGAAATTAGCTCGTAGTTGCGCTTTAGCGCTTTTAAGAGTAACAAAATATTTTGGGTTTATTTTCACTCACCTACTTAATGCCAGTCAAATAAGGGTTTTTATCTCACTATTTTCTCATGAATGATTTTGGATTGCTATAGCTGGGAAAAGTAAATTTATCTTAAAATCTTACTGATAAGAAATAAAAAATCATCAGTAACAAATAACGTTTAATCATATTTCCCTATTGAGATAAGGCTGCTGTATCAGCATGCGATATCTCTAAAACTTTCGGAATAACGCGAGAAAAACTACTTTCTAATAAAAAAAATACAATTATACTACAAGAATCAAAGCAAACTCTTGTTTTGACAAACTATTTAAAATTGCAAGTAAATGAGTAAGTCCATAGAGCCAAGAATAAAAGATAAGATAAAATATTGGAAAAAGCTACTTACCGATGACACGAATAGCAATCCACTCCTCAACTTCAAAAAAAGTGAAAAGCTTCGAGTAGATATTGATACTACATGCCTGCTTTTATTCAAAAACTTGGTAGGAGATTCGTCTCGAGCATTGCCCGTCAAGGAGTTAAGAACCAAGCAGACTAATGACGAACTTACTAAACGGCTTAATAAACTAAGATTAGAAGTTAAATCAACGCTGGAGG
>JAQYWP010001049.1 GCA_029379285.1 Rhizonema sp. PD38 | reverse complement strand
AATTTCTCAAAGAGTTTGTGATGTTATGGGGAAACCGGGGCAAGGTGGTTATACCGAAGTTTCGGGGAAAACCTATGAAGTTTCCTTCAATCCCTCATCAAAACATTTAACAGTTTTTAAAAAAGATGGGGGCGTTATTCTTAATATCAAAAAGGGTCAATTACAAACTAACAAAGTTTCTCCTGATGTCATCAAGAATTTTGAAGATACTAATGTTAAACTTGATGAAATTCTATCTCGAAAAAAAGCTGAATGTAGAGAAATGTGATTCTGTAAACGGGAGTCAGAAGTCAAAATGGAATTAGCATGCCTTATCAGTAATCTATTAATAAAAAAAATATGCTTGTAAATCCCTTAGAAACTCTTATTGAAAATACATCGGCAATTTATGAAGATATATCCCCTGCCAAAACTGCATATATTCTTAGCCAACTTTTAAAAGAAACCGGATATGATGAGTTTACACAAAATACATTAGAAGAAGTTAGTCTTTCTGAGACTTCGCAAGAGGATGCCATTAAAACATTATCAAGTATAATTAGTGGAATCCATTCAGGACAATCTTATGAAGAGGCGATTATCATAGCTTTTGAAGTAGAGGAGCTTGTAGAAGAAGTTGAGCAAACTGTTGTAGTCTCACCTCTAGCTGAGGATAGATTAGCAGTTGCTACAGATATAATTAAAGAAGTAGTGACTCTAAGTGAAGAAAGAATATTTATTAACCACTCTCAGGAAAATGTAGAAGATATACACAGATACATCATTCCACTTGTCTTAGCAAGATTAGATAAAGAAGGGTCAACTATAGAAAATGATAATGATAAAGGTGAGTACACAAGATTATATGAATCTAATAAATCTATCGTAAAATTAAATGTTTCTCCAGGGATTGAGCATTTAACTTTCGATAGAAAAGCTTCTTTAGAGAATGAGTCAGCTAGAGTTTTGGAGGCAACTAGAGAATCTTCTCAGCTAAGGTTTGAGATTATCGTCAATAACATCACACAAATTGAGATAGATAAAATCAAAGTGATCGCTCAACAGGAAGCTCAGAAAAAAGCGAAGTCTCGGGGAGAGAATCTTCTTTCCCCGGAGCTTCGCGTTCATAAGGTGATGTCAAAAACCCAACTTGAGGAACTAGGTTAAGCAAAACTGCCTGTAGTTGTCAAGTTTACTCAATTTGGTTTATGCTTGCCTTATTGAAAAAAATAGGAAAAAATCCGCGTGAATAAAGATCTCATCAAAATTATAAAGCCGACTCCAAAAGCTCAGCCCAAAGATAGTGAATCTGAACTCCAACCAGCTTCAACCCAACCTCAAGAGATTAGCTTGCCGGAAGAATTGCTTGAAACGGAGCCAGAATCAATGGATGTTGAATCAGAACCAAGAAGGTACGCTCAGATGAATCCTAGCGGTTGGAAAGTATCAGATGTTTTGCGAGAAATTCGACTGGATAATTTTTGATATTTCAAAGCCTTGGTCAAATTAAATTAAACCTAGCCACATACCTGAAATAAAGGCTATCAAAACAATAATGAACTTTTGATAATTAGGCAGAGAATTATTTGGACAAATAATCCCAGCAATTAGAAAATAAAAACAACTTACAATTGGCTGTCCGAGATTACTTATCCCAATAACAGATAAAATGGCAAATATAAACCAAGCTACAAGAAGCTCAAGTCTTGCTAAAACTTTATCTAATTTGGTATTCATCTAAATTTGGCTTGTGTAATATTACTTAAGATAGCAAACTATTAGAGAGATCTAATAGTTTGTTTAGTATATACACACAAACTTTTTATTTGAACATAATTTGTTAAGAAAGCGGGAGTTCAATAATAAATGTGGAGCCTAACCCCGGAATAGATAAAACCTCAATGCTCCCTTTGTGCGCTTCAACAATTTGCTTTGCTAGGTAAAGCCCCAGTCCAGAACCTATGCCTCCCTTGCTTCTATCACCACAGTAGTATCGGCTAAAAATATTGGGTAAGTCTTCTTTGACAATTCCCATCCCAGAATCACTAATTTCAATAATCGCGTTGTCATTATTCTGTAGACCAATACTCACACAGCCAAAATCGGTAAACTTAATTGCGTTACTAATTAAATTCAGAAAAACTCGTTGCAATTCGATAGGGTCACCTTCGACCAAAGTTGGTGAAGACACACTTAAGTTTATTTGCATCTTCAACTTTTTAGTAGTAGCCAAAGAGCTTAGTTGCTCTGCTATAAAGATGAGAGTCTGCTGAATGTCTACTTTTTCAAAATTGAGCTTTTTAACACCAGCATCGTAGAGGGAAGTATCTAGAAGGGTGTTGACTAGATCAAGTGAACTTTGAGCGTTTGAGTGAAGACGGCGTAGAATAGGAGAAATCTCTTTAAGTTCTTGTCCATAAATCCCTTCCACAAGAGAATCTAAAATTTGGCTGGTTGCACAAAGTGGAACTCTGAGATCATGAACTAAGAGTCGGTTAAAGTTCTCTTGCGCCTTCAGGCGATCGCCAGCTTCAGCGATCCGGCGATTTATCCTCAATAGTGCTTTTATTCTTGCTCCCAAATCGTTGGCGATAAAGGGCGAGGTCACTAAGTCGTCTGCGCCTGCTAGTAATCCCGATTCTAAAGTGAGGCTATCGGTATCAGTCACCAGCAAAATTGGAAAGTAAATTGCATCAGAGCGAATATTACTAATTAAATTATGCCAATCTATCAGTAGATCGCTTACCTCTATTACCATTATAGCGGTTATCAGTCTTCTGAAGTACAGTAGCAGCAGTGAGTAAACCAAGCCAGTAAATTGTCTATGGTTACTTCTGCGAATGCCGCATCTAATGCCTTGAGTAAATCAGGATAAGTTCTTGCGCCGATGCGACGGAGAATGTTCTTAATCTTAGACCAACAATTCTCACGCTTGTGAAAAATCGGGGGAGTAGGGAGGGAGATAAATGAGGCGACCCCCAGCAGCAATGATCAAAGCTTCAAGTTCGGCACTTTTATGAATCGAGCAGTTATCCATGATCACGACTGCACCGGGCCAAAGTTGCGGCACGAGCTTTTGGGCGATGAAGGCATCAAAGGTCAAGGTATCGATAGAGCCTAAGGCACTCCACTGCGTGAGCAGTCCCTTCAAGCTAATGGCACCAATCACCGAGACATTTCTTCCTTTGCGGTTGGGCTGTTGAGCATAGGCGCGTTGCCCTGGCAACGCACGAGCAAATTTGCGGATGAAAGAGAGATTCACCCCTGATTCATCTAGAAAAATTAGATCTTCCACGGGTATCCCGCTCAAGAGTTTCCAGTACTCAAATCGGGCTAGTTGCACTTCATCAGTATCTTTCTTCGTGGGATGGAGACTTTTTTTTTGAGGTTGAGGTGAAGTTTCCGGCGAACCATCCGATTCAC
>JAQYWP010001048.1 GCA_029379285.1 Rhizonema sp. PD38 | reverse complement strand
TCAGTATATGGTGATAACTCCACACAAATTCGTAGACATCATCCGACATTTGAATTAGGGTTAAACGCATCAGTGGTGCCCTAGACAGTAGGAAGCCGAGATGTTGATCTTTTTCGAAGAAAGTCGCCAATTGTTGCTGCTGTTGCTCGGGAGATACCCCCAACCAAGAATGAATCTCTAATGGTACCTTCACCTGCCGATACACCACCTGTAGCGGCTTGTCAGAGCGTTCCCAAATGAAAGCAGTCCGCAAGACGACATGCCGTTGCACTACATGCTGCCATGCTGCACCGAAAGCCTCAACATCCAAAACTCCTGTAAAAGAACAGCTAAACTGCTGACAATATATCCCTGAGTCAGGAGCATAAAGGGTGTGGAATAGCATCCCCTGCTGCATTGGGGATAGTTGATAAATATCTTCAATATTATTCTTTTTCATTCTCTTTTACAGTCGTGCAATCCACTTGTCAAAGTCTGTTTGGCTTTAGTAAGTTGTGGAACACTCATCAGGTGTGTCACCCACAGGCTTAAGAGATAATCAATAAGCGATCTCGTGGTAGAAAAAACTTGTGCGTTAGTCTTAACTGTGCTACTGAGATACTAGTTCTCAATGTATGCACAATCCACAAAGCAGCTGACCCCCATAACCCACATTTCGCACATCCACTGGCACATCAGGAACCATTTAAAATTTTTTAATAATTTTTGACCGGAAATCATAGAGCGTATGGCAACTAGAGTGAATTAGAGCTAAGTCCGGCTTGCTGAATAAGTCAGAAAAAAGCAAGATAGGAATTGATTAGTTGCTCAACAAGGGGGTGTAGAATTTTGTCTTATTTGCCGAGCAATAATTGATAATTTTCAATGATAAAAAACTGTAAAAAAGGTGTCGGTTTCAAAAATAGATATAAAAAAGCATAAAACAGTCGTGAGAGCTGAGTAGAAAGATTCATGACTAAAAAAGTAACTCTCAAGAAACACATTCCGTTGGGGTTGAAATAGGGATGAGTTCCAAGCCAAAAGCTTGAGCTTTTTTCTGAAGGTTTTTCAGCCTGCGATCGCGATACTGCTGTTCATAGGCATCGATACCTGGGCATCAGTGATAAGTTAAGGTCATGAACTATTTGTCAATAAGTAATAGTGCTTAAAATCAGGCAAAAAAGCTGGGTTGAAAACACAATTTTCACCTGGCGATGCCAAAGGCGGGCTAAGCCTACGCGAGTGGATCAAAACCGATCATTCATTCAGGCACTGATTATCAGTACAGATGTGAATTGAATACCTCGAACTTTGTTAAAATTTAAGCATAATTGCGAATTGACAAAAGTAATTTAGTTTTAAGATGTCACGAATGATACCTGTAGCATTGTAAGCATCTCCAGATGTCCAAAGGCGATAAAAAATGCGTGCGCTCTTAACTAAACTTAAAAATTGAGATAGAGATAGACGTTTCCTTATTAAACATATAATTTCGCTTTTGTCAATCTTCATTGAGTGCAACAGCGCAAGAATTTAGCGATCGCATCCGAGGATACTGGGGAGTCGAGAATAAAGTTCATTAAGGGAGTAAAAATCTCAAAATCCGGGTTTCTCCAAGAAACCCGGATTTTCATTTCTTTGCGCTTGATTTAGGATTGCTATGGTGCTTTATTTAAAGAAGCTCCAACTCGATCAATCTGCTGCGGAGCCTGTAGAAAACCACTACAAATATAGTAGGAAAAGTAGGTGTTAAGCAATTCTGTACCTACTGATGGACAGTTGATAGAGGTTCCTGCAAGCCTATCAAGCGTGTTCTGACAGTCGAACTTTACTGAGTCATCAGGTGCTTCTTCGGAAAAGAAAGGTATTAATGGATACAATGCATTTGCTGAGGAATGCTCTGCCACCTTGAGCAGTTCAGCTCGCCATTGATTGTACGAAATCACCTTTAGCAAGTAACCAAAAGATTGGAACCAAGTAATAACGTTGCGCCAGTGGGCAGGCAGAGGATTAACCACATGAAAAGTTTCTCCCAGACATTTTTTCTGCATTGATAGATGAACGATACATTTGCTCGCATAGTCTACAGGAGTCAGATCTATCATCATGTTGAAATCTGGAAGACTTCCGAGTTGAATACAGCCCTTGATCATTCTCGACATTAAGTCATCTGTATTACAGATTCCTGTTTGACTGTGCCCTGATACTCTCCCAGGTCTATAAATACAGACAGGAAGTCCTCTAGTGCGTGCAATTGTGACTAACTTTTCCGCCACCCATTTACTTTGCTCGTAGCCACCACCAAGACTACCACGATCTAAAGAGTCATTTTCTCGGAATATATGCTCACGAGAAAAGTCCTCTTCCCAAGGGAAAACGGAAATGGTAGAAATATAATGTACGGGCTTGAGTTTAATTTGGCTTGCCAATCTTAAGACTTCCTGAGTTCCAAGAACATTAGCTGCCTTAAGTTTAGAGTATGGATCGACGACATTAACTAATGCGCCATTATGATAAATGATATCTATTGTACTTGCCAATAATTGAAACTGTTGCTCGCCTAGATTAAAAAGTGGTCGAGATAAGTCTCCGATAACTGAGATAATTCTGGAACTAAAATATTCATTCCAAAGTGAATAGGATTCGAGATTTGCTTGTATCTTCTTTAAGCCAGATTCCACATTAGAAGAGCGTACCAAACAATAAATGTCAGCATCAGTCTGCTGTAGGAGTTCGCTCAGTAAAAAAGCTCCCAGAAAACCTGTTGCGCCAGTGAGAAAGATACGTGCTGGCTGTGTAATATACTCCACGGGGATGTTGGCAGGACAAATTGTATCATCCAAAACAGCTTCTGCATTGAGATCCGTTAGAGACATTGTGGCAGATGGAGTCGGTTTAGCGTAACGAACATTATCAATAGCTTCAGCCATTCCTGCAACTGTAGGTGTTTCGAGCAGGGCGTGTAAAGGCAATTCTACTTTGAAGGTATTTCTTACGCCAAAGAGCAGTTGAGTGGCTGTCAGGGAATGACCACCAAGGTCAAAGAAATTGTCATTGACACCTACTTGCTTCAGCCGAAGCACTTGAGTCCAGATTTGGATCAGTTCCTCCTCAGTTGGTGTGCGGGGAGCCACAAAAGTTTTTTCTAGTTTAGCTTGTACTAACTCCGGATCTGGTAGCGCACGACGGTCGAGTTTGCCATTGGGTGTCAGTGGTAGAGCATTTAGTACCACGAAAGCACTCGGTATCATGTATTCCGGTAGTTGTTGCTTGAGGAAAGTACGCAACTCGCCGCTCTGTGGTGCTGGTTGCTGATGCGGTACCAGGTATGCTATCAACCTCGTAGTATCCAGCACCTCTTGTGTGGCGATGACTACAGTTTGTCGCACATTTGGGTGCTGACTTAGGACTGCCTCAATTTCTCCTAACTC
>JAQYWP010001047.1 GCA_029379285.1 Rhizonema sp. PD38 | reverse complement strand
ATTTTAATTATGGGGATTCTCTTTTTACTTTTTACTTTTTACTTTTTACTTTTTACTTTTTAATGAATATGTTAATTACCAATGTGGATGCGGTTTTCGACTTCAGCAAACTTATCTTGTGCTATCTGTTCGCTACCTAATAGTGAAACAACTATTCCTACCAAAAATGCTAGCGGAATACTGATTAAGCCTGGGTTTTTCAGAGGGAAGGGGGCTGAAGCGTGCTTGAGAATAGTTACTTGAATAGTTGGTGATAAATAAATGAGTACTAACGAGGAAAGCGTACCGACTAACATACTCGCTACCGCACCATTGGTGGTGAAACGTCGCCACAGCATCGACAGCAGTAAAGCGGGGAAGTTGGCACTGGCTGCAATTGCAAATGCTAAACCCACCATATAAGCAACGTTTTGTCCCTTAAACAAAATACCCAGCAACATTGCTAACGCACCTAACAACAGTGTTGCGAAGCGGGCTACTTTCAATTGTTCTGTCTCGTCAGCACGTACAGAGCGGACAACATTCACCCACAAATCATGAGACAATGCCGCAGCCCCTGAAAGCGTCAAACCAGCAACAACTGCCAAAATCGTTGCAAAGGAAACAGCAGCAATAAAACCCAAAAAAGCATTACCGCCCAGGAATTGCGCTAACATTGGCGCAGCCATATTACCACCAGTGCCAATTTTTTTAATAGCATCTTGACCTACCAATACCATAGCTCCAAAGCCAAGAATGAAGGTGAGGAGGTAAAAAACGCCAATAAAAGCTGTAGCATATGTTACTGAATTCCGAGCTTCTTTAGCGTTAGGTACAGTATAGAAGCGCATCAGAATATGGGGTAATCCTGCTGTGCCGAACATCAGTGACATCCCTAAGGAGATAGCATCAAAGGGATCAGAAACTTGTTTACCGGGAGCCAATACACCTTTATACTTAGCTGCGGCAGCACTAAATAGTGTCAAGGGGTTAAAATCAAATTGTGCCAACACTAAAATCGCTAGCAATATAGTTCCACCTAGCAACAAAATTGCCTTGATAATTTGTACCCAAGTTGTGGCAATCATCCCGCCGAAAATCACATAAGCCATCATCACACACCCGACGACGACAACAGCTAATTCATAGTCAAGCCCAAACAGTAGCTTGATCAGTTCGCCTGCACCTACCATCTGGGCAATTAAGTAGAAGCTGATCGTTGCCAAGGTGCCAACAGCTGCTGCTATTCGTACTGGCACTTGCCGCAAACGATAAGCCACCACATCAGCAAAAGTATACTTGCCTAAATTACGCAGTGGCTCAGCTATCAAGAACATAACGATGGGCCAGCCCACCAAGAAACCGATAGAATAAATCAAGCCGTCAAAGCCATTGAGTGCTACTAGCCCAGTAATGCCTAAAAAGCTAGCTGCACTCATAAAATCCCCTGCTAATGCCAGCCCATTTTGGAAACCGGTGACATTACCCCCAGCTGTGTAGAAGTGGGATGTACTTTTTGTTTGTTTTGCTGCCCAGTAAGTAATGCCCAAGGAAAAGGCAATAAATACAAAGAAGAAAAGTATAGCTAGTGGGTTGAAGTGACCGAGACTAGCAAGATCTACTTCAGCAAGAGGTGTATAATACCACAAATTATTCATATTATTGATTATTATTAACAATTAACCATTCCCTTTACTTGCGTCTAAGTTGAGCGATTTTATCGTCGTAATGATTGTTTGCCCAGCGCACGTACATAAAAATTAATATCCATGCAGAGATAATTACTAGCGCTCCCAGCAAAATACCAAGGCTGAGTCCTGGAAGCACTAACGACCCTAATAGCTGCTTATTGAATGCAATTAGCAGAATAAAGCCAAAGTAAATAAACATCATTACTCCACTCAGTATCAGAGATACCCGCCATCGTTGAGCGGCTAGAGCTTGGAGAGCTTTTGTGCGTTCCATCTTTTTCTTTACGATGTGTAAGGTGACACTAATTTGGTACAACGACAAATTAGTGTCATCGAAGGTGTGAAGCTTGGACTCAAAGAGTGTTTAGCCTAAAATCAGCACACTTAACTTCTAGGCTGCATCAACACAAATTGTTGAGAGCCTAAAGTGGTAATGCTCAGCTTGATGACAAGAATTTGTCTCGACGCTATTTAATTTATCACTGTACAACACACAAAGCAAAGTACCTGGACACTTACTTTTGATTTACAGGAGATGTTGCGCTTGCATGTATAGTCCTTATGTTTTACTAAGTAGATCGGATAGAATAAACCAGACTCCAGGTTGGAAAGATCGTCGTGGCTAACCGAAGCGTATTAAAACGTGAAATTCGCCGATATCGTTCGTTAAAATCCCTGGGAAAATCGCCCATACATCATTTCTATTAATGTCTGTTGCCCAATATCAATCCTCCTTCAATTTTTGGAATTCTGGTGTAGAGTATGCAATACATGACTCTGCTTTAAATTTGCCACAGTTAGGCATTGCCCACCTGAAAAAAATTATATAACTAAATTTAATTGATAGATTTTTTTCTTTAACAAGTTTTTGGAAAAAAATCTGGTATAGTGGCATTGTGTTTTTTATAAGTATCTGACTTTCAAGCATTCCAAAAACTGGGTTTACAGTCGTCAATCAGCGAGATAGAATAATGGAAATCTTATTTTTAGGCAGTGAAGAGAGTCATAATATTATTGGATGTTATGCCAATATTGAAGCTTTCGCAGCGGTTGTAGTTACAGTCTTCAAAGATAATAGTAGATACGAAATCATTGATTGCTTGTTACGACGTCGGCTTGGACTAAAGCTAATTGCTGATGATTTGGTCGAGTTATCCAACATTCATAAAGTTAAACATTTGAGCGGAAACTCTATTGCAGAGACTGTTTACCATGGTGGTACACTCGATAAGAATTACGAATTTTCTGTCGATATCCAATGGGAAACAAACGAAATCAATGTTGAGAAAATGTTGTTTTTGACCGAATGTTATCTGAATGAAGATAGGTTGAAGATAGCTGCTGATCTTGAAAATGCCATGGAGAAAGAACTACGGTATTTCGATGTACGGCGATATGTGGCGGATAATCGCGCAAGTCACAGATTATTTGCGTTTTTTCACGCCATTACTGCGGCTCGTCCCATAACCCCAGCATGGGCTGCTTAATTAGGAATACTTACGTCCTTCCTTTGTCATAAGTACTTTCTTCTGTCGGCGCTCTGGGAAACCGAAGCGCCCCTTTAACTTGACTCCCGCACGCATCTCGGTATCGAAGGACGAGAATGACTGACTCAATCGAATTAGAACTGGGGAAAACCGAACCAAACCTCACATAGAGCAACTGTTTACACTCTTTTCATACAATTCCGTTATGAATTTATATTTTCTTCACCTAGGAGTGGAAATTACGAGCGTAAGATATATATATA
>JAQYWP010000151.1 GCA_029379285.1 Rhizonema sp. PD38 | reverse complement strand
AGTACAGAATTTCACAAGTTCGTAGCGTTATTGTGTCCTTAAAAGCCTCGCCAGCGAACGGTTCAATTCGTCACGAATTTATGAAACGTTGTACTTAGAAGACTTTCACGACTACATGCCATGAAGTTTCTGCTGGATACTCAAGCGTTCCTCTAGTTTGTACTCAATGATCGCGCTCTTAGCCAAGTCACCATTTGTTTATAGAACAGCAACTTGTGCAATTAGTTCGTCAAGTTCGCTGTCAATCGCATCTAAGTAAGTCGGCATGAAAATTTATAACTATGTAACGAAAAGTTAGATATGACGTTAACAGTTAAATTTAATACGTTTTGTACTGTGCTTTCCTCTTTCTCCCCTAGCTTTCACCCCATCTATTACGACATAAGCAAGGTCTAACTCGTCGTCAAACATTTGTCCTGATAGCTCGTCTTTTTTTAGGTCAAGCACTCCAATTCAATTGGATTTATTTCAGAGCAATATTTTGGTAGAAAGAATACGTACAAACCCATGTGTTCCCACTTTGACCATAACTGCTGAACTTCTTTACATCGATGTATTGGAACCGTTATCCTGGACGATCACTCTGGTACGTCCAATTCTTTCTGCCTCTTGGGCTTCAAGCTCCATCATCTGGATATAAGACTTGCGTATCCCAAGCCCTAAGCTATCGGTCTGTTTTGAAGAGTCGGGCAGCAGAGTTCAGCTGCCCGACTCTTCAAAACAGACAGCGTTTCTTCGTTAGCCAAAGATCATCTTCTTCGTACTCTCTGTGATGCCGTAGGTGTACTCACGCTTGTCTCCCCATGGTTCGACGTGAACTATGCCAGTTGCGTCTACCTCGGTGTACATAGACTTAGCCTCGACGCTGTGCACGCGATCGCTAAGCCAGTCCGCAACCATAGTGTAAGCCTCTGGACCTAGCTGACCGGCGCGGCTAGCGTGCATACCGTGATCTTCGCCCTCGTAGAAGATCAGAGACTTAGGACCTGTCAGGCTGTTGAGGAAGTCGAAAGTATAGTGAGAATCTGTTAACTGATCGTCCTCGCCTGCTGCTACTAGGAACGGACACTTGATGTGCGGAGCGAGCTTGGAAACGTCGAGTTTCTGAGTGATCGTGTCGAGTTCCGCTTCGTCCTTTGCGCCTGTCATATACATAAACCGCAGCTTGAACGTTGGGCTTGCCGTCTCAAAGATCGAGAAGCCACCAGGTTCAAAGTTGGTCATGGCGACACCGCAAGCGAGGAAACGCGGTTCACTGGCAGCAAGCGTGGACGCCCAATAAGAGCCGAAACTCAAGCCGTGAACGACGATCCGTTTTGGATCGATCTCCTGTTGGGCAGCAGCAAAGTCGAACGCAGATGGACCCAATTTGCCGTAGGTATCCGGGTTGTACCAGACTTCCCGAATGAGTGACTCGCCCTGCCCTGGCCCGTCGATAGCAAGGACAGCGAAGCCTCGCTGCAACCACTTGTCCCCGTCCATTGCGACCGACAGCTCTTTCCAGCCGTCCATCCCCGAGACGATAACGACACAGGGAATCTTATCACCTTGCTTGTAAGTTGGTGGGATGGAGAGAATCGCTGGCACTGATCGGTCCTCAATCGGAATTTCAATCTGCTCAATATGGCGATCAGCAAGCTGGATAAACTTCCCATAGCAATCAGTTTTCTTCTTATTCAGATCAAGGTTCAGAGGCGTGTTCGCCTGAATAGACCACTGCGCTCCACCATAGAGAATGTTGGCCGTAAAAAAGCTCTCCCTAGCCGTGGCGTAGTGACCCAGCTTCAGTTCGGCTTCGGCTCTCAGCTCGCGGCGGCGTGCCGCTTTCATGAACTCGCGCGTCATGTCGTTGTAAGTCTTAATCAACTGACGAAGTCCGATAAAGTCGCCCTGTGAATCGTGTCCGCAGGCACCAGCCATATAGCCCAGACGCCCCTGGTCCCACTCAGGACCCATCAGGTTGATGACTGTATCTAGAAGCCAGCGCTGTTCGGAGAAGCGTTTCGCACGGCGGGTGACATCGAGAGGCATTGTTGGCATAATATTGCTCCTATTTGTGTACACATAAATAATAGTACTTTAAAGTACTATTATTTTGATGACGCTAGAGGTATAGCAACGGATTGATGCTTAGGACAACTTCTCAATATGCAAATCATGCTATTGCATTAGTCTCCAACCAACTTGTCCTAACAGCTTTGACGACTGCTATATTTGTAAGCCTAGTATATGAAGAACAATTAAGCAGTGCCCCTGTTAGATCCTGAATTTATCTACATATGGCGACGCGACGCTTCGCTTCAATCATGCGTCTCTGCATGGGTTGGTAGTAGATAAATTATCCAGGACTTACGCATAAGGGAACTAGACAGAAAAAATCATCCCATAGAGGAGTAAACTAAGCATTACGCACATGAGGCGGAAAATGCAGATGCAACTGAGTGAATCCCTCAAGTCGGTTTTCATGGAAACCTGCAAGGCTCTTTGTGGCTGTGAACACCGATTGTTCATGGCACGAGTGGTACTTGTATTCGGACCAGGAGGTCAGCGTTTAGCAGAGAAAGAATTGGGGTGGAACCGGGGCACAATCCGTAATGTTTGCGAGAATTAGCCGGTGGCATCCGTTGTAATGATGCCTTTACGAACAGAGGACGACAGCGCATCGAAGAACGATTGCCTAATCTTTTAGCGGACATCAAAACAATTGTAGATACTCAGAGTCAAACTGACCCCAGTTTTAAAAGCACACGGTTGTACACAAGGCTCTCCGCAGCAGAAGTCCGTCGTCAACTGATAGCACAAAAGCAATATGCTGATCACGAACTGCCAAGTGAACAAACAATCCGCCGCTGACTCAATCAGTTAGGGTATCATCCAGCACGGGTAGCCAAAACAAAACCGCTCAAAACGATTCCCGAAACCAAGGAGATTCTAGCTAAAGTTACTCAAATCAACCTAGATGCAGATACTGATGAAACGGTATTGCGATTATCACTCGATGCCAAAGCCGTGGTGAAGTTGGGGGAGTTTGACCGAGGAGGTAAAACCCGAGTTTCCACAGTGGCATTTGATCATGACTTTGATGTCAATGGTACAGTTACGCCCTATGGGATTTTTTTACCCTTTTTAGCGGAACTGTTTTTGTACTTCACCACTTCTAAAATTACTAGCGACTTTATTGTCGATAGATTAGAGCAGTGGTGGGAGAGTGTACGAGAGCGCTTTGGTCAGATCCGCACGTTGGTGCGTAAACCTTGATAATGGACCAGAGAACAACTCTCGGCGAACCCAGTTCATCAAACGTATAGTGGAGTTCGCTCACAAATATCAATTGAATATTCGTCTGGTGAGCCAGCGCTGCAGGAGGGTTTCCCTCCGTAGGCGACTGGCGAACCCGTAAGGGCTTACTACCCACCCTATTTCAGCAAGTACAATCCGATTGAACGAACTTGGGCAATACTAGAAAACCATTGGAATGGCAGTCTCTTGTCAGATGTTGAAACAGTGCTACGTTTTGCTCAAACCATGACCTGGAAAGGTAAACAACCTACGGTTACTTTGGTGACTGATACTTACAAAACTGGTATCAGCCTCACTAAATCTGAAATGGCGGTATATGAGAGCCAGATCCAGCGCTTGTCAAATCAGGAACAAGAAGAACTACCAAATCTTGGTAAATGGTTTGTTGATATTTCTTATCATGCTGCCTAATGTTGGGATGATTTTTTCTGTTGAATTCCCTAAATGGTCAAAAAGCTTAATTTGTTGAACCGCCCTGACGCTCCTGACGCTCGTGCCTCGCTACCGCTACGCTAACGTCGCTAACGCTGCGAAGATCGGGTTCACCAGTCGCCTACGGCGGGAAAACGCCTCATGCGCGCTGGTTCACCAACACAAGAGCAGCGCGTTGGCTCGCTATGCGCTGCTCTTGTGTTGGGGTTTCCGAAGGAGGCGAGGAGCTTTCATGCAATAGCCCTCCTTGAAGTGACTGCCCGCGCTCTTATGCGCTCCTGTATTCGTATTTGCGTAAGTCCTATTATCTCTAACTGAACCGTATTGCACTGTATTTCGTCGCCCCATAAAGCTAAATCTGGCTATATTTATGCTTAGAAGGTTTCAAAGTCTCTTTGACAAATGAGTAAACTAGGCTCCAAAGTAAAAAAGCGTGGACCTGGGCGGCCCCGTGCAGACGAACGCGATTTGCGGAACGAGGCAATTCTGGAAGCTGCCACCGCAGTTTTTCTCGAGCAAGGCTTTGCTCGCGCGAGCACAGATGAGATTGCACGTCGCGCCGGTGCATCTAAGCAAACGATCTACTCACTTTATCCCAGCAAGGCCGAACTCTTCGCCGCGCTCATCAAGCGTCGCTCTGAAAAGCTGGTCGAGCCAGTCGCTTCTGCCATTCTCTGCGATGATGCGCCCGCCCGTGAAGTCTTGTCCCGATATGGGTTGCAGGTTTTGCGTGCCAATTTGAGCGAAGATGGTCAGCGGCTACAAAGGCTGTTGGTCGCCGAAGCTCCCGTGTTTTCCGATCTCGTTAATGTGTTCTGGCAAAACGGGCCGGGCTGGGGGCGAGAACTCGTGAAGCAGTATTTAGAGTCGCTGGTGCAGCGTCAAGTTCTGTTGATCGAAAACACCGACATTGCGGCCGACCACTTTATGAGTATCGTGTTCGGGTGGCCTATGCTCCGCTCCAGTTTTCAGCTTTCGTCGTTATTTCAAACTGACGAAGCACTAGCAGAGTGGGTCCGGAGCGCAGTAGACGTATTTTTACGGGCACACAGCAATACAGGGCAAACAGGCTAGCATTAGACTTATAATTATAGTTAATTGTCCCACCTATCGTCAATAAAAAGTATAACTTCTGTCTTTGTCTTCATAAATTTAAATATTTGTTTTAAAGATAGGGTGGGCAAGACACCCACCCCAGAAGAAAAGCAACTAAGATTGTGATGTTTAATCATCAATTGGTGCATTGGTAATCTCAGTGGCAAGGGCTGCTTGCAGGGTATCGGGTATTAACCAACTTGTCTGCTCATCAGCCGTGAAAACTTTAGCTGGTGGAACATTGAATTTAATTTCAGAGGTTCCAGGAATGGTCTTAGCGATTAGCCGAGTTCCATCCACAATTTTATAGGCTACAGCATTTCTAGGTTGTTGTCCTTCAACAGTATCTAAAGTATCTAAACCTGCGACTTTTACATCACCAGGTAAGTAAACGCCGTCACAATCCCATTCATCGTCAGTTTCTTGACCACTTGCTAGCAAATAAAGAGCATTATCGTAAATAGATAGGGATTTTTTGCGTTTCTTACCGTAAACCAATACTGCTGTCCGGGTTTCATTACGACACTGACCCCAGTTTTCTCCAGTTTCCAAGATGTATTTTTGAAACTGTAAATCAGCAATTTTTTTGACATTCTCTACTGTAACGCCTTCGGTTTCTTTTTGCTTCAAGACACTATCTAAGGATTGAGTTACCTCAATGTAATCAGGATTTTCGGTAAATTTTCTATCTGCCCATGAGGGTTGGGCTACCACTAAATTTACCAGAAAAAGCAAGACTACGAAAGCGATTTTGAATAATTTCATTTTTCTTGTTCCTTTTTTGTAATTACAAGTATTTACTAACTGAAATTCCATTATTTTGTGGAATTTTTTTTAATGATTGTACCTGCTGTAAAAATGGGTTCAGTAGGAATGGAATTGAAGTTCGTACTTCAATTCTTCTCAGCTTCTGGCATTCGCCAAATGTTCTTACTCTGAGTCAACAGACAAAAACCGCTGATTATTAAAGTGAGTACAGCTAAACCACGATTTTCCAAAGTGTGACTTTCCATGAGAATAAAAACACCCAGACTAATCAAGACAAAGGGAATGAGTTGATTACCATAGTGAGTTAGGACATGAGCAATCATCGGTGTGCGAGTTAACAGGTAGGCAGCAGAACACCAAACTCCCACCATTGAGTAGAACACTCCCAGAATTACCAGAAGGCTTTCCCACGTACTACTGGCAAACAACGGCGCGTAGATAGCGATGTTGTCACTCCCATTTGCAATTGTCACCGCCGCAACACTGTAGGTTTGGGGAGACAGAAAGCTGTTAAACCAAGGGTGAACAGACTGTTCTTTTTCCGGCGAATCTTCGTTATCATCAATATCCTGGTTAAGCCAGCGATTGATTCCAATCATCATCGGCGCAATACCGAGCAATCCAATCCAAGGTTGCGGTAGGATGAGGCTGCCGAAGAAAGCAGGTAGGCTAGCAAAAACCAGGGTACTGAAACCAAGGTACTGACCCGCAACGATGTGACGACTACGGAACATTGCATTCATCTGGGAGAAAAACAGCGACAGAAGTACTATGTCGTCAAGGTTGGTAGCAACGAAGGCCGTTAACCCAGTAGGAATTGCAGTAGATAAGCTCATTTGTGTTTGTCCTTAATTCTGGCGCTGGCGTTAGCGTTCGTCTTCAACTGATGAGGAAATTCCTACTGGGTAGGGGTTGTACATCTCATCAATTCCCCGTTGCATCGATCCCAGAATTCCCGGAGAACAGCGTCTTTGCCAGAAAAACCATCCACAGGTGACAATCAAATACAGCAAGAATAAGTAGGGAAACGTATTGTAAGGAGCATCTGGTACTGGGAACAGGGTGTTGCCGGGAATTCCTACACTACCCAAGACTGGAATAATCATGAATCCAACTCCCAGAACTGCAAACACTACATCCTGAGTCCGGAGTTTTCTGATTCTATATAGGTAAAGTGGCGCAGCTAGAGAAATCAGGATGTACACCGTTAAAAATCCGAAGCTAGAAATTGCCCCCAAATAGCCCATACTGTCGAAGAGTTTGATGTGAAACAACGACATGATGGCGGGGATCGCAAATATAATCAGCGAACACATTTTGATCGCCACGTAGGGCGTTTTGTTGGTGGAATGCGCTGCACCTAATTTGGAGTTAAACAGACCGTGACGTGCCATCGTGAAGAACACTCTGGCTGCCGGATTGATGCAACCGAGTACACAACTAAAGAAGGAAAGGAGGGCACCAAAGGCAACTAACTCTCCGAACCACCCTAATCCTAGTTGTTGTGAGAGGAAAGTTAGCGGCGCTTCGGTTTTGGCTATGGATACGCCACTACCACTAAAACCCAGCACCTCAATATAAGTTGTGGCAATGAAGAATACACCAGCCAATATCGTACTACCCATCAACGCTCTGGGAATGGTGCGTAATGGGTTTTTTGCTTCATCTCCCAAGGTGGTGGCACTTTCAAAGCCAGAAAAGCCAAACATCACCAACACAAGTCCCATCGCCACCTTACCAGGAGTTACACCTTGAAGAGTCAGTTGGGGCAGATCTAATGCAAAACCCTTGTGTGCCCAGATAATGATGCACAAGATTGAGATCAATGCTATCGAGATGCCCTCCAGCCACAGCATTGCGATCGCTGAGAGTTGAATATCTTTATAAGCTGCATACCAGGAAATCCCTGCGCCTAAAGCTAACAGCGTCACACTCGAAGGATGAATACCCACTTGACCAATCAAGGTCACACTGAAGTTGGCAAAACCGCACAGCACTGACATGCCTGTAAACAAATACGCCAGCACCAAGCTCCAACCACAAATCACCCCCGCTGTGGGACCTAGTCCTTTGACAATGTACGAGTACAGCGAACCTGGAGAAGCCGAACGACTGGCGAATTGGTTGATGTTAATACTGACAAATACCAGCCCCATCAAGCCGATTAAAAAGCTTAACCAAGTGCCGTTCCCTGAAAGAGCAACGATTAAGCCGATGTTGGATGCGGGTATTGTTGTCGGTGCAATCACTGCGAACGATTGCGCTAGAACTTCGCCAAACGAAAGGCAGTCTGGTTTTAAACCGTTTTTGCTCTCTTTATTCTGTGTCGTCATCTGCACAAGTCGAATTTCTTTGGTCATGAGCAAATTCCCTAGTAGGTAGATCTTCAAATTGGGTGCTGTTACCCCAAACTGAACTGGTGAACTTTGTCTTCACAAAGATCCTTTTCTAAAGGCACAGTTTCAGTGTATTGTTCCTCACTAATAGGAGCAAATACTCTTTTTTTTCAAAGTTATAGACTAAAGTTATTAATCGTTGTAAAAATGTATCATATTCTACTATCTTAAAAATTTTTACGCATTGTTATTAATCTTAGATTTGTTGTGTATTCTAAGAAATACACGGATTATACTGATATTTACCACAAAGAAATACCATAGTAATATTTTGTACTATTAATTTGATTACGGATGCACTCAAAAAATCATCACTGCTACTAGCTAAACCTTGATAACATCGGCTTCTCGTTAAAAATATCAATAAATACTATTCCTGGGTCAGTGTACCGTATGATATAAATTATTTATTAGTTTATAGACGTGAGAATAATCGCCCCGGAAGCTCTTAAAAGCGAAAATGACATTTGAGCAGTTGCGAATTTTTCTAGCAGTTGCGGAACTTCTGCACTTTACCCGTGCTGCAGAAGCGCTTTACATGACCCAGCCAGCCGTCAGTGCAGCGATCCAAAGCTTGGAAGCAAAATACGGGGTGAAACTATTTCATCGGGCTGGTCGTAATACCCAAATTACTGATGCTGGTAAGTTGCTACAGATGGAAGCGCAGAAAATTCTTGAACAAGTTGCTTTAACTGAGCGGGGCTTGCGAGAATTGAACAATATACGGCAGGGTGAGTTAAAGCTAGGATCAAGTCTCACCATTGGTAACTACTGGTTACCCAGTAAAATTAGCCAGTTCAAGCATCAGTATCCTGGCATCTCTGTCAACTGTACCTTGGGCAATGCGGAAGAAATTTGCAAAGGGACAGCAATCGGACTGTTTGATTTAGGGTTAGTGACAGGAGAAGTCAAAGCCTCTCTTCAGAACTGTTTGAGCCAAGAAGTTGTGGAGAGCGTATACGCGGAGCGACTTGCCGTAAGGTATCGCCTACAAATTGTTGTAGGCAAATCTCATTCTTGGTATAAGTGCAAAGAGGTTTCTCCAGAAGCACTCCTCACAACCACTTGGGTGATGCGAGAGTCTGGTTCTGGCGCACAGCAGGTGTTTGAGCAAGCCCTACAAAGTTGGGGAATAGATCCCGCGCAATTAAATGTTGTTATCGTCTTGAACAGTAGCGAGATGGTGAAGGCTGTAGTTGAAAGCGGTGTTGGTGCCGCTGCAATTCCGGAATTGATGGTACACAACGAACTAAAGCTGTCTACACTTCATGTCGTTCAGGTCATAGATAGAGAAAAAGGCTCGGGTACAAAGCTTGAAATTATTCAACCTGTTTGGAAGTTGAAACACCTCCAGCGTTTTCAGACTCGAGCTGCCAACGCTTTTGAAGTGATGTTGAATCAGGGTTTTTAATTTAAATCTTGCACTCTGGTCAATGAGAACACTGGTTATAGAGTCTAGTCAAGCCAACAACGATTTTGATATGAGCAATCAACGTAACCGCTAAATAAATCAAGTTTTCTTCTATTTCATCTGATCACTCATTCTTTCTCACAATCACTATCAAACACACACAACTAGCAACTAGCTTGATTAGATTTAAAGCGCCACTTTTCAAGACAATAAAAGCACCTAATCCTATCAAAACTAAAGGCACAAGCTGATTGCCGTAGCGAGTCAGTACATCAGCTATTACTTTTTGATGGCTTAGTTTGTATGCTGTGTAGCACCAAACTCCTATTAATAAAAAGAAGACGACTATAATTATCAAAAAACTCCCTAAATCGCTACTGGCAAATAACGGCACGTAGACACTAATGTTGTCGCTACCATTAGCAACAGTGACAACTGCTACACTGTAAGTCTGGGGAGACAGAAAACTAGCAATGGTTGAGTCCTCAAATTGCTCTGTTTCTTCCTTGACGAACTCTGATAAATCTTCTTCCTGATTAACCAAACTGCTAATACCTATAGCGATTGGTAGCATACCAAGTAATCCAATCCAATGTTGCGGTATGATTAACCCGCCAAATAATCCGGGAAGACTGGTAATAATGAGTGCTGCGAAACCTATATACTGACCCGTAACAATATCCCTAGAAGTGAAGCTAGCATTGACTTGAGAAAAAAACAGCAACAAGATAACTATATCATCGATGTTAGTGGCACTAAAGGCAACTGCCCCTGTGCTAATTGCAGTGATTAACCAGTTCATTCTGGCTCCTGACTCCTGACGACTTCTCTAATAATTAGGCATGAATAGGCTTGTAACAGCTTTCACCGAAGGAATAATCGCCTTCGCAGCGTCCAATATCGATGACTTGCTGATCCTACTGTTATTTTTTTCACAAGTAAATGTGAATTTCCGTCGGCGACATATCGTTACTGGTCAGTATCTTGGTTTTGTAGTCATTATCATTGCTAGCTTACCAGGCTTTTTTGGTGGGTTGGTAGTGCCGCAAAAATTTATGGGATTACTGGGACTACTACCCATAGCAATTGGTCTGTTGCAATTGGTGAATAGGGGAGAAGAAACTACAGAAGTTCAGACAGTAACCAGTACTTTCCAGCAGCCATTACATAATAACCCTATAGTATCCTTTCTTTTTAGTGTTCTAAGTCCCCAAACTTATAAAGTGGCAGCAGTGACGGTTGCTAATGGCGGTGACAATATCAGCATCTATATTTCGTTATTTGCTGGTCAAAATCTTGCCAGTCTAGCAATAATTCTGAGTGTATTTTTTTTAATGGTAATGGTTTGGTGTGCGATCGCCTACCTATTAGTACGTCAAACTAAAATTGCTGATGTTTTAAGTCGCTACGGTAAAGCTGTTGTTCCTTTTGTGTTAATTGGTTTGGGTCTGTTCATTATGTATGAAAGAGGTACATTCAGCCTAATAAACTAAATTACTAAATTAGTGATGGGTAATTGTTACCATTAGCCATTACCAGCCCTAACTATAAAAAGAGCATATTTTTTTGTTTAAGTATAAAACCCTATACAAACAAGTAGTTTTGCTTACTTTTTTTAAAGGCTGAGTGCATTGGCGCTTTATTCATCTACTAGACTTTCTCTGAGTTTTTAGTTTAAAATACGGTAATACGATGCAAATTATGATTTATCATGGAAACTATCCAACAAGTCAGTCAGGAGTCGAGTGTAGCAGCACCGACCTTTGAGCAGTTACAGCAGGTTACGACTGGGAACTCCAAACAAATAATGTTTAAAAGAGTAAAAGGCGGATTGTTTATAGTTATTGGATATTTGCTCTCACCACTATGTTGGTGGAATGACCTAATATTCAATCTGCCAATTGCTTATTTTTTTGGGTATATCTGTAGTTTTCTTTCCCCAAAATTACTCATACCTTGCTCAATCATAGGGTACTGGCTCTCTAACATTGTCGGAATTCTCTTGATGCAAGTAGGGGCTGGTAATATTTTTCAAAATAAACCTCAAGAGCATAGCCTGAAAAAAGAGTTATTGACTGGTTTTGTTTCCTCAACCGTCTATACTCTTGTAATTCTGGCATTGATGCAGTTTAAGATTCTCGATGCTCCCGCCTTATTCTGAGTCTTTGGTAGTTAAGCTAATGTGCATTTAAGTAAGTTGACACTCCTCGCTCTAAAGAGACGAGGATTCTTTAAGAGTTTTTGCCAGATCTCTTAAATATCCGACTGTCGGGCAATTAATATTTCTATTACAGCAGTTTGAGATCAAACCCGCCACAACAATAAATCGTAAAATGAATTCTGGTAGTGATTTTGATGATTTTCGTTTGTGGCACGTTTGATTGCAATTTGCTGTAACTTCCCCTAAGGCATGGTTCTTAGCCTCAACCTGCAAAGATTGATATCTGCTAAGCGTTACTTTCCCGCAGTCCGCAGGTAGAGTCCTTTCATGACTTGGGAAGACTAATCCCACTCTTCTAGCTGTTATGCGAGATGCTTTTGTATCAGCATGTTCTGTATATTGACATTCTCTACACAAAAACTTCTCGCCCTCTCTATTCTTTTTGTCTACATGTACGCATTTAGGGCACTCAAGCGATGAATATTTGGCTGGCACTTCTACAACAGGCTTTCCTGCTTTTATGGCTAACCAGGCAATCTTGTTGAAAATATCGCCCCAACCCGCATCGGCAATAACCCTGTTTAATCCTGTTTTTCTACATGCACCATTGCGTTTATATCCACCTTTACCGTCATGTTTGGGCTTTGCTCGCTTGATCATATTTTTGATGCGTAGATCTTCACGAGCGACAACATCAGCCGTTTTAACTATAATGC
>JAQYWP010001046.1 GCA_029379285.1 Rhizonema sp. PD38 | reverse complement strand
GTGCAGAGTGCAATGCAAGATATTTTTGGAATACCGATGTCTTTGGGCACAGTCAACAAACTCAGACTTGAAGCCAGTAGTGCTGTAGAATCGGTAGTCTCTGAAGCAAAAGTATACGTGCAAAACTCTCCGGTAGTTGGAGCGGATGAAACAAGCTTTGTCCAAGGAAACGTTGATGGATGTAATTCCAAAAACAGTCAAGCTTGGCTCTGGGTTGCAGTAACACCCCTGGTCACGTTTTTTCAGATTACACTTTCTCGTTGTACGGATACAGCCAAGAGTCTGTTGGGGGAAAACTTTGGTGGTATTTTAAACTCAGACCGATATGCGGCATACAACTGGGTCGGCTTAGAGCAACGACAATTATGCTGGGCACACTTAAAACGAGAATTCATTAAAATCTCAGAGCGTCTCGGAGTTTCCAAAGATATTGGAAATGCTTTAGTAAAACAACAGCAGAAATTATTTGAACTTTGGCACCGAGTTAGAGATGGAACTTTGACCTATTATCAGTTTCAACTTTTAGTCCCAGAAATTCGCAACTCGCTCAAGTCTTCTCTACAAGAGGCGGCTGACTACGAGATTGGTTTTCAAGAAAAAACACCACTGGCGAAAACTGTCCGCACTTGTGAGCCAGTTGCGGTGGACGGGTTCCCCGGCATAAGCAAACTGGCGAACCCGAAGGGCCGTCAACTACTAAAAGTTGAGCCTGCTTTATGGCTGTTTGTGACGGTTGAGGGTGTGGAACCAACAAATAATGCTGCGGAAAGAGCCATACGTCCTGCAGTGATCTGGTGAACCAGCGCTGCAGGAGGGTTTCCCTCCGTAGGCGACTGGTGAACCCGAAGGGCGACGTACCAGTTTTGGTTCTCAAACTCAAACTGGGAGTGCTTTTGTCGCTCGGATGTTAACTGTCGTAACTACTCTTAAGTCCCAGCACCGGAATGTCGTAGATTTTATGACCGTAGCAACCAGTGCTGCACGCACAGATCAACCTGCCCCTTCTTTACTTCCAGAAGTTCCTCCTACTTCTTTTCAAGTCATAAATGCTGCTTAATTCCTACCTGACATCTTGCACCTTCTCAATAAGGGTAGTGTGGGCACTGCCAACCCTACGGGAATATAAGCTTTTTGGGCTTTTATTTTCGCAACAAGACGGTGGTGCAAGATCTGAGCTACTTGTAATAGTGTTTATATACTTCTTATTTAATATGTTGGAGTCTCTGGGATTAATCCCCATAACTCCTTCACTGACTATTGACGCCACCCTGTTTTTGTCCACGATCGCCCTGGTGGTCGATACAAATCCTCCCACGTCGTTTTTAGTGAGACTTCTCAACCCCTGTCACTGAAACACCTCTAATTAACCACTTGTTGCCCTCACTAGTCACCCAGCAACTGGGGAAGATTTGAAGGCACGAGCGGAGTACCGGGTGCGGGCTACGATAACCGCCAACTGCCACTCAGAGGTCTAATAGCCCGTTCCCGGTACCGCCAAATAAGGGCGCAGCGTTCCCCAGTTGCGTCACTTTCAAGCCCCCTGAACGGTTACATGAGATCTATGTTGGAAAAAGGGGGGTCACTGCCTAAGTCTTGTCTGGCAAATACACACAGTTCACGGACAGCTTTGTTAATTTGATACCCACCACCCTCAATGGTATGAAAGAATCTGCGGCGGCGCTCTGGTGAGACTTCCACCATTTGATTCTCCGAATAAATGCCTGAGCGAGCTTTTTCAATTGCCTGATCGCTGATGTCTGTGGCAAAAATCTGGAGCGGCGGCGGGGTGACTTTATCCGGCAAAAACTCCAGCAAGGAGATGACGAGCGAGTAGACTTCCTCGCCCGTCGAACACCCCGCCACCCAAATGCGAATCGGCAATGCCGACTTGGATCGCATGATAGTGGGAAAGACTTGCTCAGCTAACAGTTGAAATGCTTCGGCGTCGCGGAAAAAATGGGTGAAGTGGATGAGAATTTCTTCAGAAAGCGCCTTGACTTCACTCGGATTCTCTGACAAATACTGGGCATAATCCTCTAACCGTTCTATTTTGTACAATAGCATTCGTCGCTGAATTCGGCGCTCTAGCGTGTTAAGTCTGTAGTGGCTGAAGTCAATGCCAGTTACCGAGTTCAATAGCACAAAAATAGTCGCTTGGGCATCTCCCTTTTGGGGGAATTTCTCAACCGTTATGAGCGGTGGTAAGTCAGAAAGAAGAGGATTACGACTGAGGTTCACCAGTTCCTCCGCAATTTTTTGAGGCGGCATTACAAAATCGACATTCCCTGTGGCAACAGCGGTATTGGGCATACTATCGAATTTTGCCGTGTTTTCACACTGAGCAAAAGTCACACCTCCAGCTGCCTTGATTGCCTTCAGCCCTAGTGAACCGTCTCCATCGCCCCCAGATAAAACTACTGCGATGGCAAAGCGCCCTCGATCATCTGCCAATGAATTAAAGAACGCATCACCAGGCATATATTTCCCCTGCACTTTTTCTCGCGGTGTGAGTTGTAACACTCCACCAGACAAAATCATCTTGGTATTAGGCGGAATAATGTAAATCTGGTTCGGTTTCACACTCATACCGTTAAGCACTTCAGTAACTGGCATTTGAGTTTTTCTCGCCAGAATCTCGCTCAACAGACTCTTGTCGTAAGGCGCTAAGTGTTGAATCAGCACAAATGCCATTCCTGTATCGGGAAGCAAATGCATGAGTAACTCTGTAAATGCCTCCAACCCACCCGCTGAGGCGGCAATGCCAACGATAGGAAATAAAGCATCTGTATTATCTTGCGGCTGTACGTCCTTAGCTTCAAACGCTTTAGATTCAGATATAGGTTGCTCAGAGGGTTGATCGCTGGTCATAGGACAAAGTCTATCACTATAATGGTTTGGCAGGTAAGGGTTGTGCTTTAGGCTAATTTACTTACGGGCTTTTGTATTTACACGAGCTTAAGTAGCACCTGTTCAACAAGGCTCTTAAGGTTGAATTAATCTCTCAAATTGCGGCCATTTTTCAATTCTCGCTTTATCAGAATTTTATAAATCTGAATTTTTTGAACTCATGAACAACCTAGAGTGCGAGGATTTTTTAATTTATATATATGATTACATAGTGAACTTCCGTCTGAACTTGCACAACATCCCGCAGGCAGGGAATCAAATATCCTTAGGTAGTAGCCGCATTTCTCACAAATTCTTTAGGACTTACGCATTGACAGAAAACTGATTATGTGCATCCAAGCTTACTTTCTGTTTGAGGTGTGACAAAATGAAATCACGAGCGACTTGAAGTGATAAATTTCCTTGGATCTCATACCAGTTTTCAATTAGCTCCTCATACCATTTTACGAAAATATTGATACAATTTACTCCCCCTACTCCCGAAGCTTCCCCTGCCTCCCCTGCTTACCTAAATGTATC
>JAQYWP010001045.1 GCA_029379285.1 Rhizonema sp. PD38 | reverse complement strand
CTTGGCGCGGGCAGATGCTTCAAGTCGAGCCAGCGCCGTGCGGGGGTTCCCCCCGTTGAGGCGACTGGCGTGGCAGAGCCTTTCGCCAGTCGCCGTGAGAGCGGGCTAACCCTCCTGCAGCGCTGGCTCACCAACGCACTGCCCTTGTCTAAAGCCCTTCGGGCATGTCTTCTCTTCGAGACGCTGCGCGAACGCTAAGGCGGTTTTTTTCATCGGTATTCATAAGAGCGGGAAGGGAGTAAAAACTTTTTACTAGGGAGCAAAACAACGTACTCTTCGCATTGTGATAGCTCCTGTTAACTTCTCAATTATTTTTCAATCAAACATTTTTTTTGGGTGTAAAAACTGTGAAATATACTGAACAACTGAAGCAATTTATAGAAAAAAAACATGAATTACAAGTTTCAAAACACAAATTTTTAGGCATCGGGCAGTTTATGAAATTGTCTGTTATCACCCAATTTTTTCCACCAGATTACGCTGCAACAGGACAGTTAATTTACGAACTGGTGAGACATTTAGAACAGCAAGGAGTAGACGTTGAGGTATTTACAGGTCAACCAGGCTATGCTTTTAAGTCGAGCAATGCTCCAACAGTTGAACAGTGCGGTAGAGTAAGGATTAGGCGATCGCGCACTGCTCAGCTTTGTCCTCAACGAATTCGTGGCAAAGCCATCAATGGAATTTTGTTTACTTTGCGTGCAGCACTTTATCTGTTAAGCGCAGCTCGTCGTCGCAATGTGGTTTTATTGACTACGGCTCCCCCATTTCTACCTATTTTGGGATATCTGGCTCATATCTTTTTTGGTCTCAGTTATGTTTGCGTCCTTTACGATTTGTATCCAGATATAGCGATCGCCTTGGGGGTAATTCCGAAACACCACTGGCTAGCTCGATTTTGGCTGGCTGTTAACAGACAAGTGTTACAGAAAGCTAAGGGAATTGTGGTTCTCAGCCCGGCTATGAAGCGACAGGTGGCAGCGAACTGTCCGCAGGTAGCAGATAAGATTTCTGTAATTCATAGTTGGGCAGATCCTGAGTGGATTGTGCCAATTGCTAAACAAGATAACTGGTTTGCTCGACAGTACAACACTGTAAATTTATTTACAGTGTTGTACTCAGGCAACATGGGTCGTTGTCATGATATACACACTATATTAGAAGCTGCTAAGTACCTGGAAGACGAGCCAATCCAATTTGTGTGCATTGGCGGTGGAGCTAAACGTGAGGAACTGATTGAGGAGGTGAATCGATTAAAACTAAAAAATTTTCAGTTTCTTCCGTATCAAGAAAGACAAGTGCTGCCTTACTCTCTGACAGCTTGTGATTTATCCTTAGTGAGTGTGGAAGCTGGTGTGGAAAGTCTGGTTGCTCCCAGCAAATTTTACCCCGCTTTAGCCACAGGTCGTCCAGTCGCTGTAATTTGTCCACAGTATTCATACCTGAAACAGCTTATTGCAGAAGCAAACTGCGGTGAGACTTTTGAGAATGCAGAAAGTTATGAACTAGCAGAGTTTATTCGCTTACTGAGTCGCGATCGACTTCTAGCAGAACGAATGGGTAGATCTGCTCGACAGTATTTGCAATCATATTTCACACCTCAGGTCATATCCAAGCAATACTTTAAAGTTTTGCTGCGAGCTATCTTGTAAGCAGATGTTATATTGAGTCATTCTTCAAGGCTTACAGGGAAAGCAGAGAGGTTTTTGATGTTGATAGAGTCGCGATCATAGTGAGAAGGATATGTCTGACAACATTACTCCCCAACCGCCAGAAATGAATACCGATTAAATCAACCGCTCCTGAGCCAACAACGCAGAGAAAGAAGGTAAAAAAATAGGTAATCTGACAGCGGTTCAGGAGTCTTTAATAAAGACTGGACACTTTCAAATTTATAGAGTATCAATGTAAACATGTATTTTCCAATTTGCTTTTAGGACTTTCGCAAGCCAATTTTAGTTGGAGAGCAGAACTTTTATTATCTATGCTTCCTGCTGTTCTCAGCTTTAATACTACATGTAGCAAAGACAAAAAAATTATCCTCAAGAGAATAGTAAATGTCTGATACTGTGATCCGAGTTGAAAACTTAGGTAAAAAATATATTATTGGTCATCAGCAGCAAGAGCGCTACACAGCACTAAGAGATGTGATTGCCAATCGTGCCAAGTCTTTGCTAAAACCATTCCAAAACTCAAAATCCCAAACCCAAAATGCTCGTGAAGAGTTTTGGGCGCTGAAAGATATTTCATTTGATATTAAGCAGGGCGATCGCGTTGGAATTATTGGACGCAATGGTGCGGGGAAATCTACACTGCTGAAGATTTTGAGTCGGATTACAGAGCCAACGACAGGGAGAATTCACATTAAGGGACGGGCTGCGAGTTTGTTGGAGGTAGGTACAGGATTTCATCCGGAGTTGACGGGAAGGGAGAATATCTACCTTAACGGTGCAATTTTGGGAATGAGTAGGGTGGAGATTAAGAAGAAGTTTGATGAAATTATAGCGTTTGCAGAGGTGGAGAAGTTTTTAGATACGCCAGTAAAGCGATATTCTTCAGGGATGTATGTAAGATTGGCGTTTGCGGTGGCGGCGCATTTGGAACCAGAAATTTTGGTGGTAGATGAAGTGCTGGCGGTAGGGGATACCCAGTTTCAGAAGAAGTGCTTGGGCAAGATGGAGGATGTAGGCAAAGAAGGGCGGACAGTATTATTTGTTAGTCACAACATGGCTACGGTGACGACACTGTGTCAGAGAGGTATTTGGTTAGTTAACGGTCAGGTATACATGAATGGAGATGCCGAGCTAGTAACCAGCAAGTATTTAACGTCTGGATCCGAACATTCTGGAGAGGTAATTCTTACAGCTAGCGCTCCAAATCAGCGATTTTGGTTTAAGCGAGTCTCCTTACATAATTCAGAAGGAAATATCACCTCTGTTTTTGATGTTAGAGATACAATTAAGATTCGTTTAGAGTATTGCGCTACTCAAGCAATTAGAGGTTTAGAAATATCTCTGCGAGTTTCTAATTCTGCTGGAGTTCCCATATTCACTACTAATAGATCATCATCCATCTCTTCTGAAATTAGTACAGCATCTTATATATCAGAACTTGAAATACCTCGACTATTTCTTGTGCCAGGTTCCTATAGTATTGATATTGGAGGGCACATTCCAAATGTTGAGATATTATCTTATTATGCATGTCTGATGACTTTTGATATTGAAGAAACCGGAAGTAATATGGCTGTATATAATGGTGCTGCTTTTGGGGTAGTAATTGTAGACTTCTCCTGGAATGAAATAAGTTTCATTAATCAATAATGTATGACTTTATTTAAATATTTATTTTTTTTCTAAAAATTTGGGTACTCCTGGTCGATTTTATTTTATTTAAACAAAATAATCGTAATGAGCATAGTAATAC
>JAQYWP010000150.1 GCA_029379285.1 Rhizonema sp. PD38 | reverse complement strand
AATGATGCGGTGAGTCCAGCCCTGCAGGCGGGTTTCCCGCCGTAGGGGACTGGCGTTAGCGAAGCGGTAGCGAGTCTTCTCCCAAGGGGAGACGCCAAAGGCGAACGAGCGTCACCCGAAGGATATCCGTTGCCGCGTCTCGGTCTGGGAGAAAATCAGGGTAGCGTAGAATATCTACATATACCCAGATTTGCCTAAACTTAAATTAACGGCAAAGCTAACAACGACTATGCAAGAATTAGGGACAGCAACCTCATCCGAAGGGTATATTCTGGCACTAGACTTAGGGACAACAGGTAACCGTGCTTTTGTGTTTGACAAAGAAGGCAAAATTGTTTCTTCTGCATACAAAGAACTGACGCAATATTACCCTCAGCCAGGATTGGTGGAACATGATCCTCAAGAAATCTGGCAAGACACTTGTTGGGTAATGCAAACCGCGATTGGCAATGCTCAGATTAACAAGAGTGAAATTGCCGCTATCGGATTGACAGTGCAACGCGAAACTTGTTTAATTTGGGACAGAAGAACCGGACAACCACTTCACAATGCTATTGTCTGGCAGGATCGCCGCACGGCTCCTTTATGCAATCAATTGCTAAGACTTGGACTGGATAAAGAGATTTATGATCGCACTGGACTGGTGGTTGATGCTTACTTCTCCGCTTCCAAGTTCCGGTGGCTTTTGGACAATTTAGCAGACATTGACCTCAACAACGTATTAGCAGGCACAATTGATACCTGGATACTGTGGAAACTTACAGGCGGGATTCATGCTACAGATCACAGCAATGCCAGCCGCACAATGCTAATGAATCTAAAAACTTGTGAGTGGGATGAGACACTACTAGATTTATTCAAGATTCCTGCTCATATTTTACCTAAGATTAAACCGAGCTTAGGAGCATTTGGAGTGACTGATCCGAGCTTATTAGGTGTTGAAATTCCTATCACTGCCATTTTAGGAGATCAGCAAGCGGCTTTGTTTGGTCACGGTTGCGATCGCCCTGGAACTATGAAATGTACTTACGGCACTGGTAGCTTTTTAGTAGCTCATACTGGGTACAAGATTATCCGGTCCCAAAATAAATTAATTTCTACAGTGGCATGGACACAAGCATCCGAAAAAGGCACTCTCGACATAAACTATGCCTTAGAAGGCAGTATGTTTACGACAGGAGCATGTATCCAATGGTTACGAGATGGAATAAAACTCATCACAACTGCTGCGGAAACAGAAGACATGGCAAATCAAGTTGCAGATAATGGTGGAGTTTATTTTGTGCCAGCATTTAGTGGATTGGGTTCACCCCACTGGGATATGAGTGCCAGAGGAGCTTTTTTCGGAATAACTGGAGGAACACAAAGAGAGCATTTAGTCCGCGCCGTGTTGGAGGCGATCGCCTACCAGGTTTTGGAAGTGGTGCAGGCAATTAATGCATCAAGTCATACTTCTATTAGTTGGTTAACTGTTGACGGAGGTGCTTGCGAAAACAATTTCCTCATGCAGTTTCAAGCAGATGTGTTAGGAATTCCAGTTGAACGTCCGACAATGCGCGATACAACCGTCCAGGGTATTGCATTTGCAGCTGGACTTGCGGCTGGATTTTGGGAGAGTTACGAAGCACTAGTGCGCCAACGGCAAATAAACCGTTCTTTTACACCCGGTATTGGGCAACATCAAGCATTGGCAAACTTCGTCACCTGGCTTCATGCAGTTGAACGTGCTAAGTATTGGGTTGAGTAGCTAGATTGGGGCAAAGTGCATTATACATTCTTTTATATACCCGAGCCGAATGGACCATTACGACCCCCAAAAGAACTGCTTAAGCCATATCCAAAACTTAATGCGCTACATTCAATAGTCAGTAAAACACCTTCAATTACTGCTTGGCTCCAAACTCATCCATACTAAATCGACCTCACAAGAGCGCCTTCTAGGTCAAAAAATCTCCGCTTTTAAAAACGTTTCCAAGAGCCGGAAATGAGTGTTTGAGAACTCAATTTATCTGACAATTGCGAGACTTTCTATAGTAATGTTATGTAATCTGAAACGGTGATTAAGAAATTATTATCACCGTTTCAAGCTAAAAAAGCCCTACCCAATCTGGTAGGGACATCAATATAACGTAGGCAATGCTAGTACAAACAGATACTCACGGGCTACGGTCCGCTCTTACGAAATTGGCTGATATCCGCAACGATGCTCATATAATCGAGATGTGGCTAAAAGAATGGCAACGCGAAAGTAAAGAAAGCTGGCGTGACTACAAGCGAGACATTGAAAAATTTTTGGTGTTTGTCGAGGGCAAGGCGATCGCTACGGTGAGCTACAACGGTTCACGACTGTGCGTAGTAGGTTAAGAGATTGTTTGATTGACGCTGTGCTTCATAGATAGGACTTACGCAAACTCTACTCATTCTTGGCTTTCTTGGCGTCTTGGCGGTTCAATAAATTAAGCCTTTTGGCAACTTTTGCGTAAGTCCTAATAGAGAGTGAAAACTGCTGTCAGGTAATTTCAATGGAGACAAAAGATCAACGCATTAGCGATCGCATCAAATCACTTCTACTACGCCGTTCGTCGCTGACAAAACTTTCGCTGTTTGGTTTTCTCGCAATTATTTTATTGATTTGGAAAGTTCCACAGTGGCAGGCAAGAGGTATTGCTGATCCTAAAGACCGTGCAACAATCGAGAATGCCGCCCGTGGTACTTTTGTTCAAACTATTGGCGGACTCTTTTTCTTCATCACAGCTTATTTTACATCGCAAAACCTCAAAGTCACACAACGAAATCTAACGCTCACGCAACAAACCCTTATTGCCACTCAAGAAAATCAAGTCACAAAGAGTTTCACTACAGCAATTGAACAATTAGGCAATACAAGTATTCATGTTCGGCTCGGGGCAATTTATGCACTAGAACGAATTTCTCAGGATTCTACCAAAGATTACTGGCAGGTCATGGAAATTCTCACTGCATACGTGTGTGAGATATCCCCTTATCCACCCAGAAGTGAAGCAGACAATCGACTTCCTTCTCGTATGACAACAGATATTCAAGCAGTTCTGACTGTAATCACCAGACGTGCAAAAAGCTATGGACAAGGTGAGGAAAATCCTCTGGACTTAAGTAAAAGTAGCCTTTTTGAAGCGAACCTGAGAAGAGCAAATCTAGGGGAAGCCAACTTGATGGAAGCCAACCTGGGGGGAGCCAACCTATGGAGAGCAAACCTGGAGAAAGCCAACCTGTGGGCAGCCAACTTAGTGGAAGCCAACCTGGTGGAAGCCAACCTGTGGGGAGCCAACTTAGTAGAAGTCAACCTAGGGGGAGCCAACCTGGTGGAAGCCAACCTAGGGGGAGCCAATCTGATGGGAGCCAACCTGATGGAAGCTAACTTGGTGGACGCCAACTTGGTGGGCACCTACCTGGTGTTAGCCAACCTGATGGGAGCCAACTTGATGGGAGCCAAAAACCTCACTCCTGAGCAAGTTAAAAAAGCCAAAAATTGGGACAAAGCAGTATACGACGAGAGATTTAGCCAGCAATTAGGGCTTTGACACTCTCCTTTGTGCTCAGCCACGGAGATATTAAGACATCGCTGCTTTAATATCCTGATTGCTCGGGTACGCGCGACTCAACAGCTTTCCAACTGAAAATCGGATATGTTCAGCCGTACTCTTGTTCAACTATTCTCCAACTAACCTCACTAATTCCAGGCTCTAAGCTCAAACGACTGACAATTTGTTCTACTAAAAAATCATCATTGCGGTCTTGCATGACCAAGTCTGCTTCAACCTCCACTCGCTCGGCAGTTTCAAGATCCTCGCTGTGTAGAGAACGCAACTTCATTTTGCCAGTAGCATTGACTCCTTGTAGCAGTAAGGCACGGACATGAGCCTCGTCTGTACTACGACCATTTCACGAAAATCTTGATACAATTCGCTCCCCCTGCTCCCCTTGCTCAAGAACTGCATCCCCTGCAAGCCTTACCTTAAATGTATCAACTTTAAAGTGAAACGGTATGAGGGGCGCAAGTTCCCAGGTACACCGCGTTCACTCTTGCGGCTACGGTGTTGTCTCCTTTTACACTCTTTGAATCGAAGGTCTCCGAATGGTTGCTGACGTTCGCAAGATTTTACGGCTATCAACTTGCTGCGTTATTTTAGGTAAAGAATAGATTATGCTTAATACTTGTGAGAATTATTAGATTGAGTTCACGAAAATTAATTATGCGTTTGTCAAAATCCTTGGTAGAGAAGCTCCTGTAGTACCCTTTGGGAACGCCCATATATCATATTATGTCCGGTAAATTAACCTTAAGTCCTTCTGAACCCCACCTCATGCCTCACTGTACTTTGTCTCCGATTCTCGCAAGCGAAGAGGGGTTAAAGGTCTATTTCTTTTATTGTGGGTGATTTTACGGACATTATATCATTTCTAGAGATGTCTATTGGCGATACTCAGCACATCTTCAGTGAAAACACCATATATTTGCAGATATAAATATTATTTAAACTTATTCTATTCCTGGAAAAATAAAGCAGATAATATATATGATATAAATAATAATTTATACCTTGTGGTTTTAAATTTTAAGTTTCATAATTGAAAAAGTCACTAATCATAAGTCTGTTTATTGCCTCCAATTTCAATACAGTTTGAAGCAGAATACACCTGCCAAAACCTTGATAGAGGGTTATGAAGATATCCCTTAATTTAAGGTTGGCGTAAGCGTTCAATATCATTTTCACTATAACTACTAATGCCGGAGTTATACTAATTCATGCTACAAGGATGGATTCAGATTACATTAACGTTACTTATAGTATTAGCAATTACGCCCTTTTTTGGGCGCTATATGGCGCGTGTTTATCAAGAACAAAGGACATTTCTCGATCCGATTCTCAACCCAGTTGAGCGATCGCTTTACTCCTTGATAGGAGTTTCAGGTAAAGAAAACATGACGGGTTGGCAGTATGCACGGGCAATCCTGTACAGCAACGTTGTGATGGGGTTACTGATCCTCTTTCTTATCCTGAATCAAGGATGGCTTCCCCTCAACCCGACTAATTTAAGTGCCCCAAGATGGGATGTAGCACTACACACCACCATTTCCTTTATCACCAATACCAACCAGCAGCACTATTCTGGTGAAACTACCCTCAGCTACGGTAGCCAAATGTTGGGTTTAGGATATCACATGTTCACCTCCGCAGGAACGGGTTTAGCAGTGGGAATTGCCTTTATTCGAGGGTTGACAGGTAGACCTTTGGGTAACTTCTACGTAGACCTGATTCTTTCCATTACGCGGATATTGCTACCTATCAGTATTATTGGTGGTATCATTTTCATAGCTGCAGGTGTACCTGAAACCCTGGCAGGACCTGTTGTATTTCCTACCTTAGAAGATCCTACTATCAGTCAGGCGATCGCCAGAGGTCCGGTTGCCCACTTTGAAATTATCAAACAACTTGGGGAAAACGGCGGGGGCTTTTTTGCCATCAACTCAGCACATCCTTTCGAGAATCCAAATCCATTCACCAACTTAATTCAAACTGTGGGAATGGTATCGATTCCGACTGCTTTCATCTACACTTACGGCATTTTTGCTAACAATAAAAAGCAAGCTTGGCTAATCTACGGAATGGTGGCAGCCATATTTATCGTATTCGTGATTATCACAGCAATCAACGAATATCAAGGAAACCCACTGGTTAATGGACTCTTAGGCAGCCAACAGCCGAATCTAGAGGGCAAAGAAGTCCGATTTGGGTGGGCACAATCAGCCTTGTATGCGGTGACAACAACCGGAACGATGTGCGGTGCAGTCATTGCAATGCATGACTCGCTGATGCCTACAGGACTTTTCGTCACCTTGTCAAATATGTTTCTCCAGATTATTTGGGGAGGGCAGGGAACCGGAACAGCTTACCTATTTGCCTACTTAATTTTAGCGGTGTTTGTGACTGGGTTGATGGTCGGACGTACACCAGAATTCCTCGGACGCAAGATTGAAAAGCGGGAAGTTGTACTCGCCAGTTTCCTGATTCTGCTAGTTCACCCGATCGCCATTCTCATTCCGGCAGGAATTACTTTAGCATTCCCCGACCAACTTGCAGGAATTAGCAATCCAGGCTTCCACGGTTTTTCTCAAGTGATCTATGAATACGCCTCAGCTGCCGCTAACAATGGTTCTGGTTTAGCAGGTTTGGGCAACTCTCTCCCCGCACCAACTGCCTTATGGTGGAACTTAAGCTGTGTGTTTCCACTTTTGGTTGGCCGCTATGTGCCTATTGTGGCGCTGCTGTTACTATCTGATAGTATGTCTCGCAAACAACCCGTTCCCTTCACGACAGGCACATTGCGTACCGACACCGGACTATTCACAGGCGTAACCGCAGGAGTCATTCTGATTTTAGGCGCACTCACATTCTTCCCGGTACTAGCATTAGGCCCAATCGGTGAAGCCTTCCAAATTGCCAAAGGCATCGGGTGAGCGTGTGCCCTTGGGTAACATCGCAGCAAACACAATATCTCACGAAACCCGCCTGTATAGCCATCGGTAGTGGCGGGTTTAATCCACAAAACATCTGACAAAACCCGCCCGTACAGGAGACGTGGGTTTCATCGACACAACATTGAAGTAAACACAACATCTGACAAAACCCGCCCGTACAAGAGGCGTTAACAAATTTATGCAAACGAAGACTGATCGTTCACAGCGTGCTTCGCGGAGCCAAGACTCGCACTCCAGAAGACAAGTACCTAAAGCAAATATGCGGGGACTATATCAGAGAGCAATTCGCGAGTCATTTGTCAAGATTAATCCCCGAACTGCTGTCAAGAATCCAGTGATGTTCGTGGTTTGGGTGGGGACAATTGTCACATTCCTCGTCACCCTTGATCCCAACCTATTCGGCACAATCAAAGCTGATGTGAATCAGCAACGTCTGTTAAATGGTTTGATTACCTTTATTTTATTTTTTACAGTCGTCTTTGCGAATTTTGCAGAAGCCGTTGCCGAAGGACGGGGGAAAGCACAGGCAGATGCACTCAAAGCCACGCGCTCCGATACCAATGCCCGCAAAATGCTTTCTAATGGTTCAATACAAGAAGTTAATTCCACAGAACTAAGAAAAGGCGATCGCGTTAAGGTGATAGCCGGAGATATGATTCCTGCTGATGGAGAGGTGATGCAAGGCATTGGTTCTGTAGACGAGTCTGCAATTACCGGGGAATCTGCGCCTGTTCTCAAGCAACCTGGAACGGATATTGCCAGTTCAGTGACGGGAGGAACGCGCCTGCTTTCCGATGAACTTGTCATTAGCATTACTGCCGATCCCGGTCAAGGCTTCATTGATCGTATGATTGCCTTAGTAGAAGGAGCAGAACGTACCAAGACTCCTAACGAAATTGCGTTGACGGTGTTACTTGCCGTACTGACTCAGGTGTTCTTGATTGTGGTATCGACAATTCCTCCCTTCGCTGGCTACATCGCCAACTTTATTAGTACTATTTATGGAGCCTCTGCCGGTGACAGCTTGCGTACAGGTGCAAGTGTTGCCATCTTAATTTCACTGCTTGTGGCGTTGATTCCCACGACAATTGGTGGTTTGCTAAGTGCGATCGGTATCGCGGGGATGGACAGAGTTGCTCAGTTTAACGTCATTGCCACTTCCGGAAGGGCGGTGGAAGCCTGCGGTGACATCAATACACTAGTACTTGATAAAACGGGCACCATTACTTTGGGTAACCGGATGGCGAATGAGTTTATACCCGTCAAAAATTACCCAGTCGAAGAGGTGGCGCGAGTCTCCCGAGCTGCTAGCGTGTTTGACGAGACGCCAGAAGGCAAGTCCATCGTGGCACTGGCAGAAAAGTACCAGACGGGAGTAGACTTTAACACCAACAATGCTGAAGGTGTAGAGTTTTCGGCAAAAACCCGGATGAGTGGCACCAATCTATCCGATGGCAAACAAGTCCGGAAAGGAGCAGTGGATGCGATTAAGGGATTTGTGCGTTCCCGGAATGGTAGCATTCCTGATGAGTTAGAAGCAGCTTTTGAAAAAGTTTCCCGGTTAGGAGGGACACCGCTTGCCGTTTGCTTGGATAACGAAATTTATGGTGTCATCTACCTGAAAGACATCGTGAAACCTGGTTTGCGCGAACGTTTCGACCAACTCCGCCGCATGGGTGTTCGTACTATCATGCTTACAGGTGACAACCGAGTTACAGCTTCAGTGATTGCCCAGGAGGCAGGGGTGGATGATTTCATTGCCGAGGCAACTCCAGAAGATAAAATTGATGTGATTCGCACCGAACAATCCTCAGGGAAACTCGTGGCTATGACAGGAGATGGCACTAACGATGCACCAGCATTGGCACAAGCAAACGTTGGCGTAGCAATGAACTCTGGAACGCAAGCAGCAAAAGAAGCTGCCAACATGGTAGACTTAGACTCAGACCCCACCAAGCTGATTGACTTGGTGACCATTGGGAAACAGCTACTTATTACCCGTGGTGCATTAACAACCTTCTCGATCGCCAACGACATCGCTAAGTATTTCGCCATCATTCCCACAATCTTTTCTGCAGCAGGAATCGGCGCACTGAATATCATGGGACTCAAGAGTGCCCAATCTGCTATCATCTCAGCGCTGATCTACAATGCCTTAATTATTCCCGCACTCATTCCTCTCGCACTCAAAGGCGTCAAGTTCCGTCCGCTCACAGCCGATCAACTCCTTCGACGCAACATCCTCATCTTTGGCGTTGGTGGTGTCATTGCCCCTTTTATTGCCATTAAACTCATCGACATCATCTTACCGTTATCTTAAGCTGTTAACACTTTCAACTATCAATAAAATATGAAAGGTATTATCCAAGCATTAGAAGAAGTAAACGAAATCTCGATTGAATGGCGCAGACACAAGCTGCCAGTGTATTTGTTTCTCGCAATGTGCTTCAACTTAGTAGTAGCACCTGTTGTGTACGGTGCTACCGATCAGCAGTTTTCTCGAACTCAAGCTTGGGCATTAGGACTGTTAGGACTGGTTGCACTAAGTCTTTCAATATATCTATTTTTTGTAATGTTTGTACCGGAGAAATTTTAATGAGTTTTCCACGTGAAGCCAGTATAGCTATTCGTTCTACCGTAGTACTGTGGATCATTGGAGCTATTATTTATCCCTTTTTCATGATTGGGATCGGACAAGTCCTATTTCCATCTCAGGCGAACGGTAGTTTAATCACAAATGCCCAAGGCAAAGTTGTCGGATCGGCATTGATTGGTCAACCTTTTACAAGCGATCGCTATTTTAACAGTCGTCCTAGTACCACCACCTACAGCACAGCCGATCCGAAAAAAGATAAAGACGGAGTGCTAAAAACTGGAGTATCTGGTGCGAGTAATCTTGCTCCTAGCAATCCGGACTTGCTTGCTCGCATTAAAGGTAAAAATGATCCAGATCCCAGCAAACGGCTTGAAGGAGACTTGAATCGTTTGAAGAAAGCAGGCATACAGCCAACTGCCGATTTAATTTACACATCTGCTTCCAGCCTTGATCCCCACATCACCCCCGAAGCAGCCATTGCACAAGTTGCACGTGTAGCAAAGGCGCGAGGACTTCAACCCAACCAGATGGACAATCTGATTGCCCAAAACACCGATCATCGTTTTCTCGGTATCTTTGGTGAACCTGGAGTTAACGTTCTGAAGCTGAATCTTGCATTGGATAAGTTAAAGTCTGCTAGTTAATGGTTAATACTTGAGTTAAGTAAGTAGGTGAAAATCAATGAATGTTTGTAGTGAGTGCTATCAATGGCCAAAATCACTACTGAATAACCGTTACCGTATCCTCAAACCTATAAGTCATGATGGCTTTGGGAAAACTTTTCTTGCTGTCGATGAAAAGTACCAGGAAAAAATAGAGTCAATATGCAAACCTTGCATCATCAAACAACTATTTCCACAACGCCATCATGTCCACTATTATCCGATAGCAGAGAAACTATTTCGGCAGCAATCTCTACTTTTATCTGAACTTAGCCAGCATCCACAAGTTCCTCTGCTGCTAGACACTTTTGAGCAAAATGGACAGCAGTATATAGTCCAAGAATGGATTGATGGGCAAACTTTAGAAGAGGAATTAGCGTCAGAGGGAGTCTTCAATGAAGTAGAAATTCGGCAAATACTCCAAGAAATGCTGCCTGTCTTGCAGTTTTTCCACGAGCATCAAGTAATTCACCGTGACATCAAACCTGCCAACATTATTCGTCGTCAAACAGACGGCAAACTGATTTTAGTAGATAATGGGATGGCAAGGTATGCCCCTAGCAGTGTTTTTGAAACAACTGGAACTCAGGTTGGGAGTGCGGAATATGCTGCTCCAGAACAAATTAGAGGCAAAGCTGTATTTACTAGCGATCTTTATAGCTTAGGTATCGTTTGCTTACACTTGCTCACACAAATGTCGCCATTTGAGTTGCTTGATTGTAGTGAAGATCCTTGGCTGTGGCGATCGCACCTCACCGCACCCATCAGCTCATCTTTGGAATCGATTCTCTGTAAACTGCTGCAAAAAGCCACCAAAAAACGCTATCAATCAGCAAAAGAAGTTTTGGGAGACTTAAATCCTTCCTCAAAGCACTTTGTACCATCAAATATAACAGCAAGAATAAAAACAGATGAGCAAGATTATGAAACTCCATACTTTGGCTCGATCTGTATAGACAATTTGCAGTACGCATCCAATATTTCTTACGCCGCCCAGATGAATCTTCCTTTGATTGATTCAATCACAGTCTTCGATCCACAAACTCAGGAGTGGTACTACATACCAGGAAAGAAGGAAGTTAAAGAAATTGAACAGACAGTAACCGCATTCTTAATATTCTGGAGGCTATTAAAAGCGATCGCTACGACATCTCTTGTTTGGCTAACTATCCTCTGTTTTGCCTCGTCCATACAACCACACTCAAGGGCTACGACTATGAGAGTAAATAATTTAAGGCCTTTTTAACGAATAAGAGCGTAAAATGAATTTTGTCACTGTTGATACACCTCCATCTATTTTTTGACTGGCTAACCCATAATCGTGACGTATTCGCTGCGCCTCAAGCTAGTTTGGGATTCCTTGGGGCTTAATTTTTGTTTAAGTCTTATTAACCAAGATGTTCTCAAACGCAGGTTGCTTGGATAGGTAAGAAACTTGAGGGGTAATACCGTTTCACTTTAAGGTTGATACAAATAGGTAAGCAGGGGGAAAGAATTAGAAACCCGTTAGTTGTATCAGGAATTTCGTGAAATGGTATAACCTCTGGAAAATAAACAAATAAAGCAGTAAACCTAATTTTATTAAATCTAACAAATTTATCAAAAATTCAGTTATTTCTGACTCAAACTAGCTGTTTGTTTCGCAATGCTTATATCTACATTTGTAGATATAAGCATTGCCTAAACTCACTAAACGTTCCCCTTGATAAAAAGATATATTTATAAAAATATAAAGATAATAAATTTCAAATTATATTGTCTTTTTTCTAAAGAAACTCCATGATTGACTCTAGAGCCAACTAAAAATAGGTCTAAAAATGATTAAAAGTTTCTAGCGCAGCGCAACAGAAATAACCAGACAGTATGTCAGCATGTCCCTATGACCCTTTATTATGTGTGACTATCTTTCCTCCGTTGATCAACCCTTCCAGTATCCAGAGGATGATAGTGCGTCCTTCCTCGGCTCACTGCTAAATGACCGCTACCGCATTCTCAAGCTCATTGGTCAAGGTTGGCAAAACATTTCTCGCTGTTGATGACAAACCGCAAGAAACGACGCGAGATATCACATTTAGTGAGCAATCCATGCATAAACGGTGTGTCATTAAGCAACTTTTTGCACAACACCATACTCTCCACCATTTCCAAAAAGCCTCTGAATTCCACCAAGAATCTCTGCGTTTAGCAGTCATTTTAGATTTTAGATTGCTAATTTTGGATGAAATGCGGTCTTAGTGAAATCTACCTTCCTGTTTTTCTCATTAGTTCCCAATCCAAATCCATCTTACTCACCTGCTCAGGACCAGTCCAGTAATAGCATACTTCCGGCACTTCTAGCTATCATACTCCCGATCTTTCTGTTATTAAGTATTGCTTTGTACAAGAATTGTCGAGCCAGAGTTTTGCGTCAAAGAATAGAGAACCTAGAGAAATTATATCGAAAAAAATCTAGAAAAAGAAAAGTTCAATGTTTCAATCATCTCAAACACAAAGGTCAAATTCTACTTCCGTACATTATATTGTCAAACAC
>JAQYWP010001044.1 GCA_029379285.1 Rhizonema sp. PD38 | reverse complement strand
AGCCAGCGCGTTGCGGGGGTTCCCCCCGTTGTAGCGACTGGCGAACCCGAAGGGTTAAACATGGTTGAGCTTGAATTTTCCGTACTATCAAGGGCAGTGTTTAGATCGGCGAATTCCAACTATTGAAATTTTACAACAAGAAGTTTCAGCTTGGGAAATAGACCGCAATCAACGACAAGCTACTGTCAATTGGCGCTTCACCACTAACGATGCACGAGTTAAACTCAGCAGTCTTTATCCTACTCCCCACATGTCATAATCTCTGTGGTGGACTACTAGGGGTGGTAATGACGAGAGCGATAAGCTGGAGGCTTGACGCTCTCGTCCTATGGGCTTGCGCTTGCGCTTATGCGTATCGCTGTGAAAGCAAACCCAAAAAACTTGTATCTTCTATAACAAAATACTCAAGCTTTCGAGTCCATGTACTCTCAGGGTCGGAATTGGTTTAAGAGACTCAGTAGAGTCAACGCGAAGGTTAGGAAATTCCTCGAGTAAAGCTTTTAGCCCAATCTTGGCTTCTAGTCGAGATAAAGGTGCGCCCAAACAGAAATGAATGCCATTTCCAAAGGCAAAATGTTCATTTGGGTCTCGATCAATGATGAAGCGATCAGCATTCTCAAACTTATGTTCATCTCGATTGGCAGAAGCGAGCCAAGGATACACAATTTGCCCTGCTGGAATAGTCTGATCTCCAATCTGGGTTTCTACTTTCGTGAATCGATTCAAAAAAGTAATCGGGGAATAGTAACGCAATACTTCCTCAATTGCACTCGGTAATAGAGACAAGTCATTGCGTAAGCGTTGGTTTTCATCGGGATGCTCATGCAGAGACCAAATGGTATTGGTAATCAAGTTAGTAGTGGTCTCATTTCCGGCTGTCAACAGTAGGATGCAAAAATCAAGCACTTCTTGTCCGGTCAATTTTTCGCCCTCTTCATAAGCCGCAATTAAATCGCTGATCAGGTCTTGGCCTGGATGGGATTGCCGCTTTTTCAGTAATTGGCGGAAATAGTCAGCCATGTTTTGTATCGCTGTGAGATCGTTAGCTAATATCCCGTCTGACCAGTGCTTGAAGTCTTTCCGATCATCAAAGGGTACACCAAGAATTTCTGCAATCACGATGATCGGTAGAGGTGAGGAGAAAGCTTGGATTAAATCGACCTGTTCGTGTTGCTTCATTTGATCCAGCAACTCGTGAGTCAGTTCGGTAATCCTCGGTGCTAGTGCTTCGATTCGATGCGGAGTAAACACCTTTTGTACGATGGTGCGTAGTGACTGATGTTTCGGTGGATCGGTAAAGGGCAAAGTCTGAGTAAAATCTTTTTGTTCGGGGGGTTTGGGGACAACAGAAGAAAAGGTTTTCCATTCGCTTAATACTCGTTTCACATCAGAATAGCGAAACACCAACCAGGCTTTTTGCTCTGCGTCATAGAAAGCAGGCGCTTCAGTACGCATTTTAGCAAGCCAGGGATAAGGATTGAGCAGAAATTGTGGATCGGTGGGTCGGAATTCTAAATCGCTAGTCATGATAAATTTCCTTGTGTCAAAAATTGCAAGTTAAACTGAGTCAGATGCAGGCACTATCTGACATATGATCTACGAGAGAGAAATCTGTTGTGGAATTATATTATGTTCGGATAATCACTCTTTCAATTACGTTGAGACTTAATTGTTAATTGTTGATGGTTAATGGTTAATTACAATCAACAATCAACAATCAACTATTAACCGAACACGATATTACGCAGTCGCGCTGCATCCAGATGTAATCAAAACAGGTATGACAACAATCGCCCTTACGCAAACATTAAATAAGGAAAGCGTCCAAATCAAGCTTTTCTCACACCGTCTCAATTACGAATTACTCTCGTGCTAGTTTCAGCAGAGTTTCAATGATCTGCTTGTGCAAAGATTCCTGCGGAACTCCTAAACCAAAGAGGTGGGTGAAGGATAGACCATTGAGCGTTAGACGAATCAAAGTCGCGATCGCCGGATCGAGTCCACTTGCTTCAATTAGCCGTTGCCATTCAGCAAATTTTTCTTGCCAAGGTTTAAGTAATTCTGGATTTTCTGCAACCGCTGCAAGTATTGCGGATTGCATTGGACCAGCGTGAGTATTATGATTTTCAAATGACCGGATATAGGCTCTAAGCCAATGTCCCGGTGTATTCGGTGCATCATCAAGCTCCAATTCATGCTTTAGTGATGCTGTCTTTTGATCAATTATCTGTTGCAACATCCCAGCAATCAAGGCTTCTTTGTTGGGAAAGTGGTAAAGTAATCCACCTTTACTGACACCTGCTTCGCGGGCAACAGCCTCCAACGTCAATGCCTTTGAACCATTCGCTACCGTCACTCGCGCCGCCGCTTCTAGCAATGCATTACGGGTGACAGACGTAGATTTTGTTTTCTTGCTAGTAGTCATAGAGCTTGAATGATGAAACTAGATAAATGGTCTGGTGAAAAACACAGTTTATCTGGCAACAAGATTGTTAATATCTTATCTCATTGCTTCGTCTGTGGGGGGCAGTAACGGCAAGACTAGATTTTTTGAGTTCGCATACTTGCAAAGCGAGAAAATTGGTGGGATGCAATCATACAGTGTAAAGTTTCATCCAACAAATCCGTGGCACGTCGAACCTGCGGATTTTGAGACAGCAGCGAATTGCTTTGGGAACCCAAAGCAGTTTGATGAAAAAAGAGATTTGCAATGGTAAACATAACATTCTCAATCCAAGATTGATATAGATTGGATTTAAGTACCTACTATTGGTTTACCGTCTGGACGGTTTATAAATATATATTACCGTCCAGACGGTAAAGTGTCAACTACTTAGTTTGAGATTTTGAATAATTTATTCCTAGGGCATAGGTCAAGTATTCTTGGAGGCGACATTAGACCTGCCTTGAAAATCAAATTATAAAGGAAGATGGGCTAAGAAAAACAAGAAAAGGAATTTGTCCATGCGATCATCAAAGACAGATGCCTCTGTAGAGAAAATCTAAACAGAGGGCAAAGAAGGTTCACCCTGACTTGAAGCTACTCGTAATAGTCGCCCCCGTGGTTTTGTTTTTTGCCTGTTGTACGCTCACAGGTAACAGCGATCGCTTGTACTCAACCAAAGAAAGTGATGCTGGTGTTCCCTTAGCTCGCTGGAGTTGTGGAGAGATTGCAGCCCAATTGGTGACTGCTTCACCTTTTTACAGATGCTCACAGTTAATCAATTCTATGTTTGATAAGGATTGCAGACTCTACATGTGGCTTTTCTTTTGTCCTATTCACTCGCTTTTCGCGACTTTTAACAAAGCTACAACGTGCGATGTCTACAACGGGCTTCGCCTATGCAGTCTTAAGAAAGAGTGTGTGATGGCGAGGAAATTACTGATTTTAAAGTATTATTTATTACTTTAAAAATAAAGTGTTGCGT
>JAQYWP010001043.1 GCA_029379285.1 Rhizonema sp. PD38 | reverse complement strand
CGTTACAAGTAATACCAATTCTCCATTCATATGGTAATACATACAGTGGGTAGGGGCGAACGGTTGTTCGCCCTTACAGGGTATTTGATGTGTAGCCAAGTTTTAGGGAATTGGTATAAAGTCTCTACAACTATAGCGGTTATTGAGTCACATACATGATGCCATCTTTCCGTCCTGACTGGCACACTATTCCCAAACTTGAAAGAGGGTGAAATTTTATGGGATACAACTGAGAAACTCTATAATAATGAAACGAAACATTAGTATTTTGTAATGATGGCGGTGAGATTATGACCCAAGCCTTACCCAAGCTACTAACCTTTGATGAATTTATTGAATGGTATCCTAACGACGGTAAACGCTACGAACTGCATAAAGGAGTAATAATTGAAATGCCTCCACCATCTGGCGATCATGAAGATGTTGTCGGTTTTTTGACACGAAAATTAGGGGTCGAAATTGATCGGCTAAGTCTTCCTTTTAATATACCCAAAACAGGTTTTGTGAGAACTCCTAGTGCTGATTCTGGTTACTTGCCTGATATATTGATAGTAAACCAGGGCAATTTGAAAAATGAACCACGTTGGAAAAAAGAATCTACGGTTACTCAGCCCGAATCAGTACCGTTGGTAATTGAAGTTGTTTCGACTAACTGGCGGGACGACTATCACAAAAAATATGCAGACTATGAGGATATGGGAATTCCCGAATATTGGATTGCTGATTATGCTGCATTGGGTGCGCGGAAGTTTCTTGGCAATCCCAAACAGCCGACTATTTTTGTATGTGAGTTAGTGGATGGCGAGTATCAAATGACTCCATTTCAAGGCAATAATGCCATCATATCCCCTACTTTTCCCCAATTAAATCTCACTGCGCAACAGATTTTTGACTCAGTTTGCTAAAGTTTATTCTTCAATAAGTCGGGAATCTTGCAACCTCTCAGAATTAATACGATAGAGAAATTTTTCGCTACTCCCCATTGCCTTTTTTCACTCAGTAATTCTAGGTATAAAACCCGCAGCACTTGTGCTTATTGAACTACAATACTAGAAAATGGTTAATATAAGCAAGCGCTCTGAAACTATAACGGTGTTCATTTGGATAAGGCAAATTTTAGAGGTGAACAGCTCCACTTAGTTGAAAATCGCTATGAACGTTTGCCATTTGCATCAAGCCCCTAAAAATTCGATGAATGGGAGACAACGGCAGATGCTTAAACGGCTTTGGCAGTGGTTAAAAAGGGTTTTACAGCAGTGGTTTGGCAATCCAGCAAGAGAGTCAACTGGAGGAAACACAGTAGTAGAATCACGGGTATTGACAGATACAGAGTATGAAGCTTTGTTTCTCGAACTGTTGGCAGGGGTAAATGAAGGTTGGACGAAGGGAAGAGTGAAGGGGTTTTTGGCGGTAAAATACATTCGTGAAGCAGAATTGTTGCCTTGGTTACGGTGCTTTGGTGAACGATTGTTAGCATCCAACGCATCGAATACGGAGTTAGCAGCGCGGATGGTGCAGTTGGGTAATTTAGATATTGGGGAAGTGGGAGAGGTAGCGCGTAATACTGGGATGCAGCTTTTGAGGAGGGTTGAGGAAACGAACCCTATAGGCGCAGAGGAGGCAGAGAAAAAAGGGGAGGGAGAGGCAAAAGTAACACCAGAGTTAGATAAGTTGTTAATGATGTTGCAGCAGGATACGGGATCAGTTGAGCAACTAGCTCATTGGAACACCCAAGGCATTACACAGCGATATGAGGAAAAGGTTGTATATTTCGACAAAGTCCCAGAATTCACAGATGCAAAAGCCCGTTGGTTCAACAAAGGTAATCAGCAATATAAGATAGGCGATTTTTTAGGTGCGATCGCATCCTACGACAAAGCGATCGCCATCCAACCTGATGACTACCAAGTTTGGTGTAACCGGGGTGATACGCTGAGTCATTTGGGGAGAAATGAAGAAGCTATAGCATCCTACGACAAAGCACTCACCATCCAACCTGACTTCTACCTAGCTTGGTGTAACCGGGGTGATACGCTGAGAGATTTGGGGAGAAATGAAGAAGCTATAGCATCCTACGACAAAGCACTCACCATCCAACCTGACTTCTACCAAGCTTGGTGTAATCAGGGCGTTGTGCTGAGTGATTTAGGGAGAAATGAAGAAGCTATGGCATTCTACGACAAAGCACTCACCATCCAACCTGACTTCTACTTAGCTTGGTGTAATCGGGGCATTGCGCTGAGTCATTTGGGGAGAAATGAAGAAGCAATAGAATCCTACGACAAAGCACTCGCCATCCAACCTGACTTCTACCAAGCTTGGTATAACCGGGGCATTGCGGCACAAAGTTCAGTTAGTTGCGATCGCTTTCTATCTTTGATGAGTTCCATAGTTAAACAAAATCCTGCCCTGAATCAGCGCGGCTATGAGGGAGAGTTAGTAAGTTATGAGGAAGGGTTAAAGCATTGTCCTCAAGATACACACCCTGAAGGCTGGGGGCAGTTAAATAAGGTAATAGGAGATACACACTATTTTCAAGGACACAGCGTTTCTCACCGCCATTTCTATTGGCGCAAAGCTGTCAACAGTTACAACCAAGCGTTGAAAACTTTGACAGAAGAAGATTTCCCTGAGCTGCATTTGAAAGTTTTACAAAAATTGATTGGTGTCTATTTAGATTTAGGGTACATAGATGAGGCGCAAGAATTAAGACGACGCGGCACAGATTTACTGCGACGTTTACTAGGAGATTGCCAAAGTCTAAGCAAGAAAAAACAGCTTGAATTGAAATTAGCAGGTTTTTAGCAGTTGACTGTTGATGTTGCCGTGCAGTTAGGAAACTGGTGTGCTGCATTGGAACTAGCTGAACAAGGAAAAAATGTCTGCTTATCTTGGCTATTGGATCGGTGGAGTGATGAAATTTCGTCGCCTAGCTATGGCGAAATTCAGCAATTGCTAAATTCTTCAACTGCTATAGTTTACTGGCATATCAGCCCTTACGCTCTACACACCTTCATTATCAAACACAATGCTCCATCACCGATTGTCCTTTCTTCTCCTTCATCAGGAATGCAAGGCTTTGCGTCTTTACCAATAGCAGTACGACGCTTGCAAGAATTTGAAGACTGGGTGAAAGATTAGAGTCAACAATACAGCGATTATCGCAAGAGTAAAAGCTCTCAGAACTTCATCCCAAAATTAATAGAGCAAGTGCAGGAGGAAGATCGAGATTGGCGGGATAGTTTGCCGAATATGCTGGAAAAGCTCAGTCATATTCTTGATATCCCCACTATAGTTCAGGCAATCAACCAAACTTCTCAGTCTTTTTCCTCTGTAGGAGAGGAATTAAAGAAGAAGTCAGAATCAAAACTTATACAGGACTTACGCATTGACAAATTAGACAAAAAGTGCAGTAGTGAAAAGAAGAAAA
>JAQYWP010001042.1 GCA_029379285.1 Rhizonema sp. PD38 | reverse complement strand
GGTTCCAATCTCTCGTGCGTCTTCGGGTCGCACACATTTATTTACAACATGTCCCCCTCATACCGTTTCACTTTAAAGTTGATACATTTAGGCAAGCAGGGGAGGCAGGGGAAGCAGGGGGAGTGAATTGTATCAGAATTTTCGTGAAATGGTATCAGGCGCGTATCCCGGCTTAACCCCATTATCAAGCCACTAGTTATCTTTGAATGAACTACTATTTTTTTCGATGTTTACTATGTTCAGGATAACTAGACGGCGTTGTTGCAGTCGGTTTGTGACACGAGAAAGTTGGTTAATGGCAGGAGGAGCGATTTGCCTCGCTGTGTCGCAGACATTCGCCTTCTGTACCAATGCTGCTATTGCCCAAATTACTCCGGATGCGACCCTACCGAATAATTCCAGTGTAAAATTAGAGGGCTCCACATTCAATATTACTGGAGGAACTAAAGCCGGAAGGAACTTGTTTCACAGCTTTGAGAGATTTTCCATTCCTACTGGCGGCACTGCTTTTTTCAATCATGCTGCGGATATTCAGAATATTATCAGCCGAGTAACTGGTAAGTCAGTATCAAATATTGATGGGTTAATCCGCACCTTGGGCACAGCTAACTTGTTCCTGATTAACCCGTCGGGGATTATCTTTGGGCAAAATGCCTCGTTGAATATTGGTGGTTCTTTTGTAGCGACTACAGCGAATACACTGCAATTTGGTAATCAAGGTTTTTTCAGTACCTCGGCTTCCACTGTTTCCCCTGAACTCCTGACGGTGAATCCTTCTGCTCTTTTTTACAATCAAATTGCGTCTCAGCCAATTACAAGTCAAGCCAGACTTCGGCTTCCTAGTGGTAAAAGTTTGTTATTCGTGGGTGGTGATGTCAAGTTAGACGGTGGGCGGCTGCTGGTTCCTGGGGGACATGTCGAATTAGGAGGTGTAACAGGCAGTGGTACCGTCGGGCTGAATGTGAATGGCGAGTACCTTGATTTGAGTTTTCCAGAAGGAGTGCAGCGATCTGACGTCTCCCTCACTAATAGAGCTTTAGTTGATGTTACTACAGGCGGTGGCGGCAGTATTACCATTAACGCCCGGAACTTAGATATTTTGGGTAAGAGTAGGCTTGCTGCTGGAATAAAGGAATACTTGGAGACAGTTGGCTCTCAAGCAGGAGATATTACACTCAATACTACAGGGACAATTACAATCGGGCAGTCGAGCAGCATTAAAAATGAGGTGGGTAATGATGCTACTGGTAATAGTGGTGACATCAATATTAAGGCTGGGTCGTCGCTCGTAATTGATTCGGCTATACTGTCTACTAGCAGCGATGGACAAGGAGATGCCGGAAGCATATCAGTGCAAGCCAACGGTAATATTTCTTTTGCAAATACCAAAATCTCCAGCACAACACTTGGAACGGATGATACTGAAAAGGACATTGTTGGACACGGAGATGCTGCAAGCATTTCGGTGCAAACCAATAACGGTAATATTTCTTTTGCAAATAAGAGTGAGCTTGCCAGCAACACTACTGGAAAAGGAAATGCTGGCAGTGTATCGCTGCAAGCCAATGGTAATATTTCTTTTGTAGATAATAGCCGGATTTCAAACTACACTACTGGAAAGGGAGATGCTGGCAGCGTATCGCTACGAGCCAATGGTAGTATTAATTTTGCAAATAGCTTTATTTATAGCACTGTAGAATCAGAAGGAGAGGGCAAGGGTGGCAATATCCAGATTTGGGCGCGATCGCTTTCTCTTACTGATGGCGCTGAATTTTCAGCTACGACGCAGGGAAAGGGAAATGCTGGGAATATACAAGTTAATGCAGTAGATTCTGTCACCCTCTCAGGGGTTAGTGTAAAGGGATTTTCTGATGGGTTGTTTACATTCACTGACAAAGGAGCCAGTGGACAGAGTGTTGATCCAGCATTAAGTCTTTCTTTCCCCCTGTCTAATGTTGAAACGGGATTCTCTAGTGGGTTGTTTACAAATACTGAGTCAGGAGCCAGTGGACAGGGCGGTGATATAACAGTACGAACAGGTGCCTTACGCATATTGGATGGGGCAGTTTTGAGCGCCAGAACTAGAAGCGACTTGGATGGCAGAAATATCACAGTTAATGCCAATACCCTTGAGATTATGGGTAGTGGACAAATCCTCACGACTACTTTTAGTAGTGGCAATGCAGGCAGCATTACTGTCAATGCCGCTAACAGCATCACTATCTCAGGTCATGACCCCACCTACTTTCGCCGACTTGACAAATTTGGCAGACCTATAGTTGATCCAGCTAGTGACGCCAGTGGCGTATTCTCCAACACAAATCTTGGCTCCACAGGGAAAGGAGCGGAGATTAATATCCGGTCAGGAAAGTTGCTTGTCCAAGATGGCGCACAGGTGAATGTCAGCAGTGAAGGAACAGGGAATGCAGGCTCACTCAGAGTCGAAGCTAACTTGCTCAAGCTGGATAACCAAGGAAAACTACTAGCTTCAACGGCTTCTGGTGAGGGTGGAAATATTGATTTGCAGGTGCGAGATTTAATCGAGATGCGCCACCAGAGCTTGATATCTGCTCAAGCTAACGGCAGTGGCAATGGTGGCAATATCACAATCAATGCTAAAGATGGCTTTGTTTTTGCTGTACCCTTAGAAAATAGCAACATTGTTGCCAATGCCAACTTTGGAAACGGAGGTAACATTAAAATCACTACTCAAGGTATTTACGGACTACAGTACCGTCCTAAGCTGACAGAGTTGAGTGACATCAACGCCAGTTCTCAATTCGGGGTAAACGGCACTGTGCAAATCAATACCTCGGATATCGACCCCACCCAGGGATTAATCAACTTGCCATCAGTACCAGTTGATCCCAAGGTGGCACAAGGCTGTACTGCGGGTGCAAGTCAAAATCAAAACAAATTTGTCATTACTGGACGTGGTGGCTTGCCACTTAATCCCAGGGAAGCTTTTAACAACAATGATACAGTGCGAGTCGATTGGGTGACTCTTAACCCAAGTAGTGACAACCGCCATCATCAAACCGTTGTTACCAAACCCACCATCCCCACGCTTTCCCCGATTGTCCAAGCTACAGGTTGGGTAATTAATGACAAAGGCGAGGTATTGCTCATAGCTTCTGCACCCAACTCTACTCCCCACAGTTCCTGGCAGACACCAACTACCTGTGGTGCGCCGAAATCTGCTTTTGAACATTAATTTGACAATATAGCCTAAATATGATACTTTAATAGCGCATTAACTCGGCTCAAGCTTTGCACTGGAGTTGAGAATAAAGTCCAGTTGGCATGGGAGCAATGCGATGAGCGTGAGGTGGATCCAATTTCGGGCGATACGGCTTAAGCCGTTGCAACGCATCGCCACCACTTGCTTCGCAGTACTAAAAAATATTTATTACATATGAATAGTTCATATT
>JAQYWP010001041.1 GCA_029379285.1 Rhizonema sp. PD38 | reverse complement strand
ACTTGAGAATAGAAAGATTTTTCCTGACTCTCTAACTTCCCCCCACTCCCCGATTGTGTTACGAGAAACCGGAGCAGGAGCGTTATTGCAAGCGGTGTATCCGTTACCAGATGTTAATAACCCCGATGTGCCAGCTTTGGATGTTATGGATAGCATCTTGACAGAAGGACGAAATTCTCGCCTCAAGCGGGCATTGGTAGAATCTGGTTCAGCTAGTGATGTAACGGGTTCTGTTGTTAACCTACTAGATTTAGGTTGGTATCAACTGTCAGTAGTTGCATTTAAGACTCAAGATTTGAGGACAATTGACTTGGCTCTTAGTCACGCTCTCACTAATTTTTCTCAAAAAGAAGTCACAAAAGAAGAAGTAAGCCGAGCCAAGAAGCAGCTAGAAGCTACAGTCATCTTGGGTAACCGTGATATCACCAATCTAGCAATGCAACTGGGCAACGATGAAACAACTGCTGGTGATTATCGCTACACCACAAACTATCTAGCAGCCCTCCGTCAAGTAACTGCAGCTGATGTGCAACGTGTGGCAAACAAATATCTTAAACAAGAGGCACGTACAGTTGGCTTTTTTGAACCAACTCAGATCCAAAAAAACGGGGTTAGTAAGGCAAATTCTGTACGCATTACGGAAAACTTCTCGAACGGCGCACCTGTGTCTTCCTCAGATGTAGCAAAGTACTTACCACCAGTGAATTTAGCAGATAGCACGCCAACTACACACGTCTCACCACAGCACTTGAGATTACGCAATGGTTTACAGGTGTTACTATTACCCAGTAAAAATACTCCTACAGTCACGTTGAGTGGCTATGTCAAAGCTGGTACAGAATTTGATCCTGAGGGTAAAGCTGGATTAGCAGCACTTGTTTCACAAAACTTGGTGAATGGAACGAAAACTAAAGATGTCTTTACTATTGCCAAAGCTTTGGAAGATCGGGGGGCAAGTCTAAACTTTGAACCTTACCGCGAAGGTGTACAGATCCAAGGGAGTGGTTTAGCAGTAGACTTGCCTGTTTTAATTCAAACTTTGGCAGACGTTGTTAAGAATTCGACGTTTCCGGAACAAGAGTTAGAACTAAGTCGTGAAAAAGCCTTAACTGCTCTCGAGCAAGATTTGGACGATCCTTCAGAAGTAGCTAAAAGAACATTTGTCCAATCACTTTATCCAAAACAACATCCCTTACATCAGTTTGCCACAAAGAAAAGTTTGCAGTTTCTGAGCCGTCAAGATGTTATAGCCTTTAAAGCAAAACATTATCGTCCAGATACTACGGTGTTAGCTATAGTAGGAGATTTTGTCCCTGCTGAAGTCCGATTGCTGATTAAAGCTAAGTTTGGGGATTGGAAAGCGAGTGGTTCGCCTCCAACCTTGAAATATCCACGAGTATTGATGCCAAATGGAGTTGTGCGTGTCAACCCAATCCTTCCAGGTAAAGCCGAAGCGATTACTTATATGGGGAACACTGGTATTAACCGTAAAGATCCCCGGTTTTATGCAGCTATGGTGTTGAATCAGATTTTGGGTGGTGATACCTTGTCAAGTAGATTGGGTGCGGAAGTGCGCGATCGCCAAGGTTTAACCTATGGAATCTATAGCGACTTCAACGCAGGTAGAAATTTTGGGACATTTTCGATTGAGATACAAACTAGTCCAGAAGATACCACACAGGCGATCGCCAGCACCCAACACCTGCTTCAGCAAATCCATCAAAAAGGCGTGACTCCACTGGAAGTGGAAAAAGCCATACATAATATTCTCAGTAATTATACTCTTTCATTAGCTAATGTGGAGGAATTAGCACGTAGAGTTCTGATGAATGAAGTGTATGGGCTGGATCAAGAAGAACTACGTTTATTTACTGAAAAAATCCAAGCAATTACCCTTGCTCAAGTCAATCAAGCAGCTCGTGAGTTACTCCATCCAGATAAGATTGTTGTGGTGACTGCCGGACCATCTATATTGGCAAATCAAGACGTAAAAATGATGAGATCTGTGAATTAATCGATGGATAGTGGTTAGGGGTTGGTAGTTAATAGTTAATCGATAGAGTAGATAGTAGTTTGTTGCAACCAATAACTAACAACCCACAACTAGCTATTCTATGTTATTATCTCATTCTCGAAATGTTACTTACAGCCCTGCGTACACAATAGTTCCAACTCACGAATGCTTTAATCAGTGTACCTACTGTAACTTTCGCGCCGATCCAGGGAAGAGTCCTTGGATAAGCATTTTAGAAGCTGAAAACCTTTTCAAACAACTACAAACCCAAAATATTTGTGAAATTTTAATACTTAGCGGTGAGGTGCATCCTCATTCGTCACAGCGTCAGGCGTGGTTTCAGCGAATTTATGACTTGTGTGATTTAGCATTTTCGATGGGTTTTCTGCCACATACAAATGCAGGACCACTAAGTTTTGAGGAGATGCAACGGCTAAGGGATGTTAATGTTTCGATGGGACTGATGTTAGAGGAGTTGACTCCAGCACTTTTAAAAACAGTACATCGACACGCACCAAGTAAATTACCACAAGTGCGGTTGCAACAACTACAATGGGCTGGAGAATTAAAAATACCGTTTACTACAGGTTTGCTATTAGGGATTGGGGAAACAGAAGGTGATTGGTGGGAAACTTTAGAAGCTATAGCCCACATGCATCAACGGTATCATCATATTCAAGAAGTCATCCTACAACCTCATAGTCCTGGCAGTCAACAAACCTTTGACGCACCACCTTTTGACCCCCTGCAATTGCCATTCGTCATTTTCAAAGCACGTCAAATTTTACCCCCAGACATCACCATCCAAATTCCGCCAAATTTAGTTAAAGATGAGCGATGGTTACTCGCTTGTTTGGAAGCAGGTGCCAGGGACTTGGGCGGAATTGGACCAAAAGATGAAGTCAATCCCGATTATCCGCATCTTCACGAACAGGTATTAAAAGAAATATTACAGCCTGCGGGATGGGAATTGGTGCCACGGTTACCAGTTTATCCGCAGTTTGATGATTGCTTGTCAATGGAATTACAAGTAGCCGTCCAGCAGTGGCGGGTAACCCACAACCAAAGACGTTAAGCGACATGTAGTGAAGCGCGAAATACTTACTGTAATATAGGACTCTGATTACTGTTATGAATCTTCAGCTGATAACTAGTATCTACAGCAGTCCTAAATAATTTGCCTTCCTTGAAGAAACTTGATAGAGTTTCTTTGTTACTCAATTTATATCATTACGGTTTCCCGATGATTGATTTAACGCAAGAAGAACTTATTACCGATTTAGAGAATGTTTGAAATGGATTATGATTTGTTAAAGATACCAACGAAAAAGTATCATTATTATTAAATATATGAAAAGAGAACTAATTAGACTGACTTACGAAATTGAACTTCAACCAGGAGAAAATTTAGACTTACCAG
>JAQYWP010001040.1 GCA_029379285.1 Rhizonema sp. PD38 | reverse complement strand
TCCTTGTCCTCCAAGTCAAGCCTTCACCCAATTGTAAAAAACCTACACCTGTGAGCCCCTAATCCCTCCCTGCAAGCGGAGCTAAGGTGTAGAGTTTATACGGCATTAAGGTTAATTTACCGGACATGATATGATTCTAAAATCATACTTTCGCCGCTATAGCCAAAATCCCCAAAATCTTAGCTGGATTACTGATAGAGTACTCAGCTAAATCGATTGCGACTGTTTTCCCATACAGCTTTAAAAATACCCAATTGGTTCCGGTTGTCACAGTCCCATAGACAGTTCTCTCATCACCATATTTTTGATTAAATATTTGCGCCGCCACCATTTCTGCTATGCATTGCCCCAATCCGCCATTGATGTCTTCTTTCTTAGCTTCAACTACAACTACAACGGGCGATCTAACAATCAGAGCTTCTTTTGATTGTGTGAGTAAGAAATCACAGTAACCATTTAGTCCAAGGCTTGCATCAACGTTAAAATCTATTCCAGAAAACAGATTTATAGGTTGACTTAAGAGCGTTCTTAAATCGGCTAAAAGTGGAAAAATTAACGCTTCCGAACGAATTTTTTCGCTATTACTTGGTCTTAAAAACGGAAAATAATTTGTGAGAGCTTGTTTTAAGAATGGGCTTGGTTCTAGTTCAGGAACATCTGCAAAAATGTCCATCCTTTCCTCAGTGGTTAAGGAAAATTTTTCGATAACTTCGGAAAAAGAAAATTCACTATAGCTCATTGTGGTTTTTCTTCATGTATTTTGGGAGTACAGTTTCTAGCGAAGCATGTGAGCGAGTAAAGCGTTTGCTCTCGGCGCAACATCGGTTAATTAGAATCGCGATCCACCATTCACTTCAATCACACTACCAGTCAAATAGTCGTATTCGATAATGAAACGCATAGAAGAGCAAAATTTCGTAAGGTTTCATCAAAAGTACATTGCTTTACCTCCTTTTGCTCCTGTGTTAACATTTCAGAATATGAATGATATTTTTGTCAATGCGTAAGTGCTATACATAATTCCAGTAAAGGAAAGGAATATATATCATGACTCAAGCCTTACCTAAAACTAAACTTGTAACCTTTGAAGAATTCATTGCCTGGTATCCGGAAAATTCAGAACGTTGTTATGAGCTACATGATGGAGTAATTGTAGAGATGGCTTTGCCAAAAGGTAAACACGAAAGGGTTGTTGGGTTTTTAGCTTCCCAAACAACTTCTGAATTCCTGCGCCTAAAGCTTCCCTACTTCATACCAAAAACTGTCATCATTAAACCACCTCTTCATGAGTCTGGATATTCTCCAGATGTTTTGGTATTAAACAACGACAATCTTGTAAATGAACCTGTATGCGAAGATGAATCATTCATTCAATCAAGCGCATCAATAGCTTTAGTGATTGAAGTAGTGAGTCAGTGCGTTGCGCGGGTTCCCCGCGTTGAAGCAACTGACGTTAGCGCAGCGTTAGCGAGTCTTCGAGCGTCACCCGTAAGGGTTAGTAGCAATTGGCGTGATGATTATCTCAAAAAATATGCTGATTATGAGGAAATGGAAATCGCTGAATACTGGATTGTTGGTTATGCTGCTTTAGGCGGTAGAGAATTTATTGGCGATCCTAAGCAACCTACAATCTTAGTTTGCTCGTTGGATCAAGATGAGTATCGGGTTACCAAGTTTCGAGGTAATGACTTTATTGTATCTCGCATGTTCCCAGAGTTAAACCTGACCGCTCAACAGATTTTCGATGCTACTATTTCTCCAGGGTAAGCGCATCTAAATTAGTCTTGACAAAAACCTTGCTCAAATGGAATTTGACTCAGAAAATATGCATCTTTGGTTTTGTCTTTAGGTATTGCTCTTTCGTGGCGATCACACTTTCTACCAAGCTATCTTTGACAATCTCCCTACACTCCCTTCTGATGTGGAAGGGATTGAGGCTAAAGTTGCGGCAATTTCATCTGTTTTCAGGATTGGTTAAAATAGCTTTTGGTTGATTAGCATTAAATAGAGAAGCAGATAATAGAATAATCGGTTTGTTTGTTTGGTTTTCTCCATAATGAACCATTCCGGCAGTTTCAACTAAAGAATCTCCTACTGTAAGCTGTATAGTTTTGCTTTGTTGAAGAATCAATTGTGTGCCATTAGCTTTCGTTACTTTAGCCTCTCCAAGCACAACAGTATAAGTTAAAGTTCCCGCCTCTACTCGTTCAATCTGCATTCCCGGATGAGTATGAGTAGGGAGTTTTGTTCTTGGTGGGATGGTATAGCGTACAAGCTCAAGAATCTGCTTTTGATCTTGAGTCGGATAACCACTCGCTAAAACTTCACGGCTAACAGATTGAGTGTAAGTATTGGGTGAGGAACTTTCTTGGCTGTTAACAACTACACTGCTGAAAGCCAAGATAGCTAAGGGGAGAATCACAGACGCTTTTCTCATTTTAAAGGTTTTTTGTTGAGCTAATTTCATAAATATTAATGTAAGAATTCAGTACACAAGAGTAGAGCCGAAGACGCTCCGCCTCCGGTCATAATTCAGAATTTATAAGGAATATATCATTATTGGTATATTCATTTCATCAAATGTTTTTAGTGGTCTACAACAGGATTTACCAAACTCTACGCCGATGTTGAAATATTGCGGCGATAGCGATGCGAGTAAAGCGTTCATCCTTGGCTTCTCCCCTTGGGGAGAGGCGCAGCTCGCATTCTTACCCATACAACAGCAATATTATCCAGACCGTGAAGCATTACAATGGCATCGCGAGAATGTACTTAGGGAATCATGAATATAATGTATTATTAATTTATTAATTAGCTAAGTATAATTTAAATAGGTAATGTAAATTCTAAAATATAAAATATGCTAAAAGAGAAAATAGCCAAAGTTTTACAAATTCCCATAGCATCCACAAAGTTTGGTCGTGCTGGAAAAGATAGGGATAAAACTTACAACCCATTTGGCAGGAGCGAAAAACTCACTGAAATCCTTGCTTTCAGAATAGACCCTAATTTCAAAAAAATAATTGTTAAACTACCAAACTGGGCAGAGATTGTTCGTTTAATTTTAGAGGATGATTTGGACAGTAACCAGCTTCCTTTGCGGTGTCCTCAACCTAAAAAACGGGGTCGTGGTGGAGACTTAGAAAATAAATCAGGTGCCGACGAGCAAATAGTAATCCGCGTGAGTATTACTTTTAAACAAAGAATTATAGCCATCCCTAAATGGCAGGCAAAATCTAGGGAGGCGTTGTATGAAAAAATTGAGGATTTGCTGATTGATATGTAACAGAGGGATGCGATCTGAGCAAAAACTACTTTTAATCTAATCGCTTTTAAATGATGAAGCTCAATTAAAAATTAAAAATTTGACCACAAAAACGGGGTGTGGGGTGTCAGTCCGGGAGACAACCACACCCCATAGGATACAAGCCCCTA